>JBCDHK010000172.1:0-7862 GCA_038750185.1 Pseudomonadota bacterium | reverse complement strand
GTGCGCAGCTTGAGCCCGGCCAGATCCTCCGGGCGCTCGACGCGTTGCTCGATCATGTGCAGCGCATTGCCGGCGTGGACGTGCACCAGGATCGGGCGCAGCCCGTCGAAGTCCGCCTCGATCAGATCGAAACGGCGCTGGATGGCCAGTGTCGTCGCCGCCGCCGAATTGCGGTGCACGGTGGGCAGTTCGAACACCTCGGCGCGCGGGAAGACGCCGGGGGTGTAGCCGATCAGGGTCCAGACCGCATCGGCCGCGCCGTCGCGCACTTGGCGGTAGAGCTCGGGCGGTTTGCCGCCCATGGCCATGGCGGGAAAGATCTCGACGGCGATGCGCCCGCCCGACTGGGCTTCGATGCGCTCGGCCCAAGGCGCGATCAGGCGAGTGTGGGCGGGGCTTTTGGGGCTCAGGAAGTGGTGGACGGTGAGGGTGACGTCCTGGGCGGGCGCGGCACTGCAGGCCAGGGCCAGAGCAGCCCCCAACGCCTTGACGAGTGCGCGGCAAAGCCCGAGCGAGTGGATTGGCATGACGATCTCCCTATTCGGTGTGCAATGGCTGGGAGACCTTCGCGTGAAGCTCGGGCTAGGTCAAATGGCCGAGGAGGCTGCGGGGCGCGGCATAGGCGCCCCGCATTTGGGTTAGGCGCGCAGGCGCTCGGATTTGGGGTCGTACATCGGCTTGAGGCTTGCGGTGGCGTCGACGCGGGTGCCGGCAACCTCGATCTGATAGGACGAGGCCAGTACCTCCTCCGCGCTCTCGCCGACGCAAGGCACATAGCCAAGACCGACCGCCGCGCCGAGGGTATGGCCGTAATTGGCCGAGGCGATGTAGCCGACCAGCTCGCCATTCCGCAAAATCGGCTCGTTGTGGTAGAGCATGGGCTCGCTCTCATCGAGGCGAAACTGGACGAGGCGATTGCGCAGGCCCTGTTCGCGCCGCTCCAAGACCGCCTCGCGCCCGATAAAGGCCGGCTTCTTGCTGCGCACGGCAAAGCCGAGGCCCGCCTCCAGCACATGGTCCTCATCGGTGATGTCGTGGCCCCAGTGGCGGAAGGCCTTTTCCACGCGGCAGCTGTCCATGGTGTGCAGGCCGCAAAGGCGCAGGCCCAGCGGCGCACCGGCGGTGACGATCTCCTCGAAGACATGGGCGGCCATCTCGGCGGAGACGTAGAGCTCCCAGCCCAGCTCGCCGACATAGGAGACGCGGTGGGCGCGGGCTTGGCCGAGCCCGATCTCGATATCGCGCGCCCAGCCGAAGGGGTGGCTGTTGGACGACCAGTCGTGGCTGGAGACATGGCGGAGCAGATCGCGCGATTTCGGCCCCATCACGCAGAGCACCGCTTCGGCGGCGGTGATATCGACCAGCACCACACGGTGCTCGCTGATATGGCGCCACATCCAGGCGTGGTTGCGCGTGAGCCCCGCCGCGGGGGTGACCACCAGATAGGCGGTCTCGGAGAGGCGGGTGACGGTGACATCGGCCTCGATGCCGCCTGCCGCGTTCAGGAACTGGGTGTAGACGATGCGCCCCGGCGGCACGTCCATCTCGCCGCCCGAGATGTGGTTCATGTAGGCCGCAGCGTCCGGCCCCTCGACGCGGATCTTGCCAAACGACGACATGTCGTAGAGGCCGACCCCTTCGCGAATGGCGGTGTGCTCGTCGCGCTGGTTGTCGAACCAGTTCTGCCGGCCCCAGGAATAGGCGTACTCGCGCGGCTGGCCCGCATTGGCAAACCAGTTGGCGCGCTCCCAGCCAGCGAACTCGCCAAAGACGGCGCCGTGGGCCTTGAGGTGTTCGTGCAGAGGCGAGCGGCGCAGGCCGCGTGCGGTGGTCATCTGGCGGTTGGGGAAGTGATCGGCGTAGAGGAGGCCCAGGCTCTCGCGGGCACGCTCGACCAGATAGCGTTTGGTGTTTTGGACAGGATGCAGCCTGTCGAGACGGACATCGCCGAGATCGAAGGGCGGCGCGCCGTGCTCGATCCAGTGCGCCAGCGCCATGCCGGCCCCGCCTGCGGATTGGATGCCGATGGAGTTGAACCCGGCGGCCACGTAAAAGCCCTTGAGGAAGGGCGCCTCGCCCAAGTGGTAGGCGTCGTCGGGGGTAAAACTCTCGGGGCCGTTGAAGAAGGTATGGATGCCGGCCTCGCCCAGCATGGGCAGGCGCGCGACGGCTTTCTCCAGGATCGGCTCGAAGTGCTCGAAGTCCTCAGGCAGTTGATCGAACTCGAAGTCCTCGGGGATGCCGTTGATCGCCCAGGGCTTGGCGACCGGCTCAAACGCGCCGAGCAGCATCTTACCGGCGTCTTCCTTGTAGTAGGCACACTCGTCGGGCACGCGCAGCACCGGCAGCGATTGCAGGTTTTCGATGGCTTCGGTGACGATGTAGAAGTGCTCGCAGGCCTGGAGCGGCACGGCAACGCCGGCCATAAGGCCCACATCGCGCGCCCACATGCCGCCGCAGTTGATCACCACATCGGCCTCGATGCGGCCTTGGGTGCCGTTGGCGGCCCAGGTGACGGCGCGTACCCGGCCTCCGGCGGTTTCGATGCCGGTAACTTTGACGTTCTCGTGGATCTCGGCCCCGCCCATGCGCGCGCCTTTGGCCAGCGCCAGCGCGATGTTGGCCGGATCGCCCTGGCCGTCGCGCGGCAGGTAGACGGCGGCGGTCATATCGGCGGTGTCGGCGTGGGGGTGCATGCGTGCGACATCGGCGCGGTCGATCTCCTCGACCTCGACACCGAAGGCCCGCGCCATCGAGGCTTGGCGCAGGATCTCCTCACGCCGCGCCTCGGTGAGGGCCAGGGTGATGGAGCCGCAGCGCTTGAAGCCGGTGGCGACGCCCGTCTCCTCCTCCAGGCTGCCGTAAAGCTCCTGGGAGTATTTGGCGAGACGGGTCAGGTTCCGGCTCGCGCGCAACTGGGCGATCAGCCCGGCCGCGTGCCAGGTGGTGCCCGAGGTCAGGCGTTTGCGCTCCAGCACCACCACCTCACGCCAGCCGAGCTTGGTGAGGTGGTAGGCGACGGAACAGCCAGCGATACCACCGCCGATCACGACGGCGCGGGCGTGGGCGGGAATGGCGGCGGCCATGGGCTCTCTCTCCTGTGTGCTCTAAGCGATGGCGCCGGCGCTCAGGCGCGCAGGCGGGTATTCTCGGGGTCCCACTGCGCCAGGGTCGGCGACAGGCGGGCGGGGTAGCGTTTGCCGAAGACATCGACTTCGAGCGGACCCTCGGGGGTCTCGACATCGAGCAGCGCTATGGCGACCGTGCCGCCGACGCGATGCCCCCAGCCGGCGGTGGTGACGAGGCCCACCTGACGCTCGCCCGACCAGACCGAGGACAGCGGCGCCGGATCGAGGCCATTGGTCTCGACGCTGAGTGAGGCGATGCGCCGCGCTGCGCCGCGTTGGCGCTCAGAGGCGATGGCGCGGGCGCCGCGGGCGGTGCGCTCGGGCAGGATGCGCCGCGCGAGGCCCAGTTCGAGCAGGCTGACATCGGTGGTCAGATCGCTCTCCCAGCCGAGATAGCCCTTCTCCAGGCGTAGCGCGTCCAGGGCTGCCATGCCGAAGGGGGTGGCGCCTTGCTCAAGGATCGCCTCGAAGATCGCCGGTGCCGCCTCGGCGGGCATGTGCAGCTCCCAGCCAAGCTCGCCCGCGAAGGAGACGCGCAGGAGATCGAACTCGAAGCCTGCCGCCTCAGCGCGTTGGTGGCTGAGCCAGGGCAGGCTGAGATCGGCTGTGAGTACGCTAGAGAGCACCTTGCGTGCCTCGGGGCCGGTGACGAGCAGGACCGCTGCGCCCTCGGTGACGTTTTCCAGGGTGAGGGTGTCGGGCAGGTCTTGGCGCAGCCACTCGCCGTCGCGCCATTCGGCGGCAGCGGCGGTGATCAGCAGGAAGTCGTCCTCGGCGAGGCGGGTGATGGTCATCTCGGCGGCAAAGCGCCCGCTTTCGCTCGCCGCATAGCCGAGACCGACGCGCCCGGTCTTGGGCAGGCGGGTGAGGAAACGCCCCTCCAGCCATTGGGCCGCGCCCTCGCCTGAGAGGCGGAAGCGCGAGAAGCCGGTGAGGTCGATGACGCCGGCGCTCTCCTGCACCGCCTTGCACTCGCGCGAGACGCACTCGAACCACGGGCCCTTGCGCTCGTAGGTGGCGTGGGCCTCTTCGTCGACGGGGGCGTCGGTGTACCAGTGGACGCGCTCCCAGCCGCCGAAGGGGGCGAAGACGGCGCCCAGAGCCTGGTGGCGTTCGTGCAGGGCCGAGAGGCGCTTGTCGCGGCCCTCGGGCCAGTGCAGGTGCGGGAAGTGGATGGCGTATTCGTTGTCGTAGATCTCCTTGCCCTTGGCCGCGGCATAGGCGTCATCGGCAAAGCCGGTGAAGCGGCGCGGGTCGAGCGACCAGGCGTCCCACTCGGTCTCGCCCTCGGTGATCCAATCGGCCATCAGCTTGCCGGCCCCGCCGCCCTGGATGATGCCGAAGGTAAAGCCGTGGGCCTCATAGGCGTTGGGCACGCCCGGCATCGGGCCGATCAGGGGTAGGCCATCGGGCGCGTAAGGAATCGGGCCGTTGATGACGCGCTTGAGCCCGACGCTGCCCAGCAGCGGCACGCGCGCGCAGGCGTCCTCGATGTAGCTCTCGATGCGCTCCAGATCGTCGGGGAAGAGCTGGAAGGAGAAGTCGTCGGGGCGCGGATCGTCGGCCTCGCGCCAGTGGATGCGCCCGCCCTTCTCATAGGGGCCGAGCAGGAGCGCGGTCTTTTCCTGGCGCAGATAGTAAGACGAGTCCGGGTCGCGGATCATGGGCATGGGCTCGGGCGCCGCGCCCAACTCGTCGATCTCGTCGGTGACGAGGTATTGGTGGGCCATGACCACGATCGGCGGCATCCGCCCGCCGTGCTTCAGGAACATCTTAGCGATGTCGGGCGCATAATAGCCCGCTGCATTGACCACGTTCTCAGCGCGCACCGTACCCTTAGGCGTCTCGATCACCCACTCGCCGCCCTCACGGGTGACGCTGGTCACTTGAGCGCCGCGAACGATCTGGGCGCCCTTGGCGCGGGCGCCCGTGGCAAAAGCTTGGGTGAGCTGGGAGGGATCGATATCGCCGTCACGCGCATCCCAAAGCCCACCGACCAGATCGTGGGTCTCCATCCAGGGCACGCGGTCCTTGAGGTCGGAGACCGACATCATCTCCAGCGTGCGCCCCTGCGAGCGCGCCATATCGGCGACATGGGCAAACTCGCGCAGGCGCTCCTTGGTGTGGGCGAGGCGCACTGCGCCGGTTTGGTGATAGTTGATCGGGTAGCCGACTTGATCGCCCAGGCGCTCATAGAGATCGATGGAGTACGCCTGCATACGCATCACCGCCCAGTTGGGGCTGAAGGTCGGGCAGTTGCCCGCGGCATGCCAGGTCGAGCCCGCAGTCAGTTCGGAGCGCTCCAAGAGCAGCACTTCATGGCCACGCTCGGCGAGGTGGTAGGCGGTCGAACAACCGACGGCGCCACCGCCGATAATCACGGTTCGTGCTGTGCTGGGCAAGTCGGCCATGCCGGGTCTCCTGGGCTGTTGGCCGATTCACGACCATTGATTCATTCGATAGCGGAACGGAATTTTATGACCAGAGTGAATTTTCCGCATCCGGGTATGCACTGCCTCGAATTCAGGCGCTGGTGTGTCGCTGTTGCCTCTCCCTTAGCGCAACAACAGCACGCCGCCGAGAATGAACACGGCGATGAACACCGTCTCGATCACGATCAAGGCCACCGCCGGGCCGCCCACATCCAGGATACGGCGCAGCGACGTCTTCATGCCGACGGCGGCAATGGCCACCAGCAGCGCCCAGCGCGAGACAGCACTCAGGCCCTCGACCGCCACCTGAGGCACGGCGCCGAGCGAGTTGAGCGTGGCAAAGCCGAGAAAGGCCAGCACGAAGGTGGGCATGAGGGGCGGGCGCTTGGCGGGGGTGCCATCGGCGTTTGCGGCCTCGGCGGGGCCATAGGCGCGGATGGCCAGCGCAAAGATCAGCACCACGGGGGCGAGCATGGTGACGCGGATCAGCTTGACGAGCGTCGCCGTATCGCCGGTCTCTTCGCTCACAGAAAACCCTGCACCCACCACCTGGGCGACATCGTGGATGGTGCCGCCGAGAAAGACGCCGATGGTGCGGTCGTCCAGTTCAAAAGTCTGGATCAGGATCGGATAGAGGATCATGGCGATAGTCGAGAGCACGGTGACGCCGAGCACGGTGAAGATCAGGTTGCGCTCAGAATCCTCGCTCTTGGGCAACACCGCCGCAATCGCCATGGCCGCAGACGCCCCACAGATCGCCACCGAGCCGCCAGTGAGCAGCGCCAGTCGCCAGTCGCGCCCGAGCAGACGCCCACAAAGCATGCCGATCAGAATGGTCAGGATGACGCCGATCACGACCAACACGATCAACTCGAAACCGAGGCCCATCAGCAACTCGACACTGATGCGCACACCGAGCAGCGCCACCCCGATGCGCAGCACCGCCTTGGCCGTGAACTCGATCCCGGGGACACAGCGCCCCTCCTCGGCCAGAAAGTGAAACGCGATGCCGAATAAAAGCGCCATCAACATGGCCGGTGCGCCGTAATGCTCGGAGACGAACTGCGCGGCCATCCCGACCACCACCGCCACCGCAATCCCCGGGGCGAGGGTGCGCGCGCGCGTCTGAAGCTGGGAGAGGCGGTCGGTCGGCTCGGATACCAGCGTCATGATCGGGGCCTATGGCAGGAGGAGGGCTGGGGCGGTGGACCCACCGGCACGCAACCGCGCCGGCGGGATCGTCAGGGGCAGCCCTTAGAGGCGGGGCTGCTGGGGACGCATGTCCGCGGGGCTGATGCCAGCGATCTCGACCGGCTTCTTCATGGCGTCGCGGCGGAAGGGCTCGCCCAGCTCCTGGTTGAGCACCACCTCGACCAGCGTGGTCACGTTGTCCTCCATCTGGGCACGGATCGCCTCGTTGAGCGCCTCGGTGGTCTCGGTCATGGTCGAGACCTTGACGCCCTTCAGCCCGCAGGCATCGGCGACCTTGGCGTACTCGACACCCTGGTTGAGCTCGGTGCCGACGAAGTTATCGGCGAACCACAGCGTCGAGTTGCGCTTTTCCGCGCCCCACTGGTAGTTGCGGAAGACAATCATGGTCACCGCCGGCCACTCGCCGCGCCCGCAGGCGGTCAGCTCGTTCATCGAGATGCCGAAGGCGCCGTCGCCGGCAAAACCCACGCAGGGCACATCCGGGCAGCCGATCTTGGCGCCAAGAATCGAGGGCAGGCCGTAGCCGCACGGGCCAAAGAGACCTGGCGCCAAGTACTTACGGCCCTTCTCGAACATCGGATAGGCGTTACCGATGGCACAGTTGTTGCCGATGTCGGTCGAGATGATCGCCTCCTGGGGCAGCGCCGACATGATCGCACGCCAGGCTTGGCGCGGGCTCATGCGGTCGGGCTCGCTAGTGCGGGCACGCGCGTTCCAAGTGACGCCCTCGTCGCTGTCGTCCTCGTGGTCCATGGAGGTCAGCTCCTGGGCCCAGCGCGAGCGGGCCTTGGCCACCATGTCCATGCGGGTCTTGCGCGCGTTCTCGTCGATGGTGTCGGGCAGGTGCGCCAGGATCTGCTCGGCCACCATGCGCGCATCGCCCTGGATGCCGACCTCGACGCGCTTGGTCAGGCCAATGCGGTCGGCGTTGATGTCGACCTGGATGATCTTGGCGTCCTTGGGCCAGTATTCGGTCTGGTAGGCGGGCAGCGAGGAGAACGGGTTGAGCCGGGTACCAAGCGCCAGGATGACGTCGGCCTTGCCCATCATCTCCATGCCGGCCTTGGAGCCGTTATAGCCGAGCGGGCCG
>JBCDHK010000171.1:0-7887 GCA_038750185.1 Pseudomonadota bacterium | reverse complement strand
CTCTGGGCGGACCTCAGCATCTTCGATGCCGGTAAAGGCCAGCAGCGCGCCGAGCGCCGCCACCGCACTAGAGCGCTTGCCGACCCGATTGCATCAGAACACTATCCTAGAGTGCATTGCGACCATTCTGGTTCGCCAATGCACTCTAGGATAGTGTTCTGCCGCGGTTTGCGAGCCGCACTCTCGTGCCAGAAGCGCTTCAAATCGCTCTAGACCCTTGTTTTGTCGCGATGTCTCAACCCACAGACTGGTTCAGTCCGTTCGGACATCACTCTGGGCTACCAGCGCCCGCTGAGGGTGCGCCAGCCCAGGCCAAGTGCACGCGCGATCTTGGGGGGCGTGGGCAGGCCGTCGCCGACACGTTTGGGCGCGGCCAGGGCGGCGTGCAGATCGTGCTCGGCCCGCCAGAGCGGGAGGAGCGCTGGGGTGGCTTTGCGTGCCAGGGCTTTGCGCTGGGCGCGGGCGTTGGCGAGGGCGTCGAGCCCGGCTTGGGCAAACGCCGGGACCGCCTCTGCAGCCGTGCGTTCAGACAGCAGCGCACGGCGCCCGAGCCCCGGCACCGTTGCGCCCGCAGCCATCATCGCCCCCGCGTTGCGCAATACGAACGCCCTGGCCAGCGCCTGCCCTGCTAGCACCGCCACGGCTTGGGTCTCGGCACCGAGCGCCTGTCCAGCCAAGCCCACCAGCACCCCAAAACGCTGCTCGGCCCAGGCGTCAAACGCCACCTCCAGCTCAGCCGCGCTCGTGATCTCTCGCTCGTAGGCGTCGAGCAGCGCCTCGATTGCCTCGCGCGCCAAGCCGCCCGAGGCGATCAGCGCATGGAGGGGGGCTGCGATCTCATGGGCGCGTGGTGGCGCGCCGGCGAAGGCGTCCTCCACCGTGTCGCGCCAGAATTGGAGACGCATCAAGGCGATCATCGGCCCGGTGTCGCCTCGGCGGGCAGGCAGTGCTGCCCGGCTCAACTCGACATCGAAGGCATAAAGGGTGAGCAGCCGCGCGCGCCCCGGCTCGGGCGCAAACAGCGCGGTTGCAAACAGCGCTTCGTCCTGAGCGCGCACCAATGCTGCTGCCGGTGCCGCGTCGGTCTCAGTCACGGCGGCCATTTGGGTGAGCGTCTGGCGCGCTCATCCGCTCTTCTCAAGCGAGGGCAGCGCTGCGGGATCGAAGCCGGGCAGGACCTCGGCATGGGGGCCATCGGGCTTGACCGAGAGCTTGAGCCCCGCCCCCTCCAGCGCCGCTTTGAGGGTATCGGCCCGGGCGAAGTCTTTGGCTTTGCGCAGGCGTTGCCATGCGTCCAGATAGGGCGCGAGCTGCTCGGCATGGGCTGCGCCGTCCTGGGGGCGGTACCACGCGACGGCCTCGGCCTCGGGAAAGCCGAGGAGCCCCATCGCGGCCTTGAGCGCGCCCGGATCGCCAGCCCTACCGCCGACCAGCGCGTTCATCTCGGCGATGGCTTGGGGCGTGTTGAGATCGGCTGCCAGTGCCGCCAGCACGGCCTCGGGGATCGCCCTCGCCTCTGCACCTTCGGTGGCGCGGTACCAGCGCGTGAGCACCTTCTCGGCCTCAGCAACGCGCGCCTCGGTCCAATCGAGGGGGGCGCGGTAGTGGCTGGAGAGCAGCACCAAGCGCATCACATCGCCCGGAATGCCTCGCCCGCGCAGATCGGCCACGGTGAAGAAATTGCCGAGCGATTTCGACATCTTCTCGCCCTCGACGGTGACGAAACCGTTGTGCAGCCAGAAGTTTGCCATGCGGTCGGTGCCATTGGCGCAGCAGGACTGGGCAACCTCGTTCTCATGGTGGGGAAAGGCCAGATCGATGCCGCCGGCGTGGATGTCGAAGTGCTCGCCAAGGAGCGCCTTGGCCATGGCTGAGCACTCGATGTGCCAGCCAGGGCGCCCGCGTCCCCAGGGGCTGTCCCAGCCGGGTTGATCGGGGCTGGAGGGCTTCCAGAGGACAAAATCCATCGGATCGCGCTTGTAGGGCGCCACTTCGACGCGTGCGCCGGCCACCATGTCGTCGAGTGAGCGCCGGGCGAGCGCGCCATAGCCAGGGTAGCTTGCCACGGCAAACAGCACATGGCCCTCCGCCGCATAGGCGTGGCCCTTGGCGATCAGGGTCTCGGTCATGGCGATCATCTCGCCCACGTACTCGGTCGCGCGTGGCACGTGATTGGGCGGCAGGGTGCCGAGGGCGGCCATATCGTCTTGGTACCAGGCGATGGTGCGCGCGGTGATCGTCTCGATCGCCTCGCCGCTTTCCTTGGCGCGGGCCATGATCTTGTCGTCGATGTCGGTGATGTTGCGCACATAGGCCACCGCTTCGGCGCCGTAGTGGTGGCGGAGCAAGCGGTAGAGCACGTCAAACACCACCACCGGGCGCGCATTGCCGATGTGGGCGCGATCATAGACGGTGGGCCCGCAGACATAGAGCCCGATGCGCGCTGGATCGCGCGGCACGAAGGCATCGCGCTGGCGGGTGCGGGTATTGTAGAGGCGAAGCGCGGTCATGGTCGGTCCTCGGGCGTGGGGCCGCGGCTGACGCTGGCATCTCGAACGTGTGGGAGAAAGGGTGACGCCGCCGCGGACCGATGTCAGCGGGGGGTACAGATCCGGCAGAGGTGGATCACGGGCGTCATATGGTTGGTCTGCGCCGATGGGGCCTGCTTGTCAAGGACGGCGTAGGAGCGGCATGAGCAGCGCCATGTCAGGGCCTTTGTCGCGCCCGGTGAGTGCGCGGCGAAGCGGCAGGAAGAGTGCGCGGCCTTTGCGCCCCGAGTGGGCTTTGACGGCGGAGGTCCAGGCGCTCCAGGCGTCGCCCCCCCAAGGGCGCGGCGGCAACAACGTCCAGGCGGTCTCGACGAAGTCCTCGTCGCCCGGGGCGATGGCGGCCTTGGTGCCCTCGCGGCAGAGCGCCCACCAGGTTTCGGCCTCGGCTAGGCGGTCGAGATTGGGGCCGACGGCGCTCCAGAAGGCCTGCGCCTCGGCCTCGGGGATGCCGAGGGCGTGGAGGCGCGTGGCCACCGCCTCAAAGGGCAGGCCGCGCAGGGTGCGCGCGGAGTGCAGCGCCAGTTCCTCGGGGTCAAAGCGCGTCGGCGCGCGCCCAAAGCGCGACAGGTCGAAATCCGCCACCAACCCATCGAGCGAGGCCACCGGCTCGACCGGGGCCGAGGAGCCGAGCCGCGCCATCATCGAGACCAGCGCCAGCGGCTCGACCCCACCCTCGCGCAACTCCTCCAGCGAGAGCGAGCCCAGGCGTTTGGACAGGCCCTCGCCATCGGGGCCGGTCAGCAGCGAGTGGTGGCCGAAGGCAGGGGCTGTGGCCCCAAGGGCTGCAAAGAGATCGATCTGTGCGGCGGTGTTGGTGACATGATCGGCGCCGCGCACCACGTGGGTGATGCCCATCTCGGCATCGTCGACCACCGAGGCCAGCGTGTAGAGCAACTGGCCATCGGCACGGCGCAGTACCGGATCGGAGAGCGCGGACAGCTCCACCGCCTCCTCGCCCCGCACCAGATCGTGCCAGGTGAGGCGCGTGCCGCTCAGCAAGAAGCGCACGTGGGGGGTGCGGGTCTGGCGCAGGGCGGCCTTTTCGTCGTCGCTCAGGCTGAGGGCTGCGCGGTCATAGACCGGCGGGCGCCCCATGGCGCGCTGCTTCTTACGGCGCAAGTCGAGTTCTTCGGGCGTCTCGAAACATTCATAGGCGCGGCCCTCGGCCATCAGGCGGGCCTCGGCCTCGGCATAGAGATCGGCGCGCTCGGACTGGCGCACCTCCGCGTCCCAGCCAAGGCCGAGCCAGTCGAGATCGCGCCGGATTGCCTCGACATAGCGCTCCTCGGAGCGCTCAGTGTCGGTGTCGTCGATGCGCAGCACAAAGCGCCCGCCCCCAGCGCGCGCAGCCAGCCAATTGAGCACGGCGGTGCGCAGGTTGCCCACGTGCAGGCGTCCGGTGGGTGAGGGAGCGAAGCGGGTACTGGGTGTGGTCGTCATGGCGGGCCTTCCTTGTCGGGTGCGGCCTGCCTGAGGGCTGCGGCGGCTTCGGTCAAGGTGGCTTGGAGATCGCCGGCGCGATAGACCAGGGTGCGGGGCTTGGGCGAGAGCAATGCCGCGCGGGTCTTGAGGGGCAGACGGCGGGCGGCCTCGGGGCTGAGTGCCACTTCCAAGCGGCGCGGGCTGGAGGTGGTCAGGCGCCAGCGCTCGACCTCGGCCCAGGGGATCGCGGTCGGCCCGAGACTGAGGGCGCGCGCTTCAAGGGCCAGCGACAGCGTGCCGCCAAGACGCAGCGCCCCGCTCACGCCGACGGCTGCGAAGAAGCCTCCGGCGAGCGCCAGGCCCCAGTCGCCCCAGTCGGGGGCGATGGGCATGAGGGTGAGGAAGGATTGCGCTGCCACCCAGCCAAAGCCAAGGCGCAGCCATGCCATGGTGCGCGAGGCTTCGAGGCGAATGTCGGTGGGCTCGGCGGCGCTGGTGGTGTCCATGGCTGGGCGCTTCTCGGTGGTGTGAGTATTCATCTATTATCGTTAATTAATCCTGATTTGAAACTTGTCTATCTGGATGCGCCAAACCCGAAGACGGCGCCTGGAGCGTGCCCTGTTTTAGTAATCGAGCGCGTGCCAGATCTGGCGGCGCGTCTAGAGCGATTTGAAGCGCTTCAGGCACGAGAGTGCGGCTCGCAAACCGCGGCAGAACACTATCCTAGAGCGCATTGGCGAACCAGAATGGTCGCAATGCGCTCTAGGCAGCGCTTCCGGGTATTTCCCAGCCCATTTCGGGCAGTGTCTTGGCCCGCGACCAAGGCACGCACAAACGCGCCGGTTTGCATTGCATGCTTAGATGCGAAACCATTGCCAAAACACTCCAGCCCGGGAGAACGCGCCAATGCCTGCCGAAGCAGCCCTACCAGCCTCAACCCCAACCTCAACCATCGAATTCGCCTTTCAGACCACACCACGCCTGCTCGCAGCCACAGGCGCGACCGCGCAGATCGCGGCCATGCTGGCCGAGCGCGGCGCCCGGCGGGTGTTTCTCGTCACCGATGCAGGCGTGCGCGGCGCAGGGCTCACGGCGGCCTGCGAGGCGGGGCTGGCCGAGGCTGGGCTGGCCTGCACCGTCTGGGACGACGTGGTGGCCGATCCACCTGAAGCGCGCGTGCTGGCAGCGGTCGAGGCGGCGCGCGAGGCCGGGGCCGAGGCGGTCGTAGGGCTTGGCGGTGGCTCGCCCATGGACACTGCCAAGCTGGTCTCTGTCCTGACAGGCCACGACCAACCCTTGGCCGAGATCTACGGTATCGGGCGCGTCCAAGGCACGCGGCTGCCCCTGATCCTGGCGCCGACCACCGCGGGCACGGGCTCCGAAGTCACCCCCATCGCCATCGTCACCACGGGCGAGGCGGAGAAGAAGGGCGTGGTCGCGCCCCAGCTGTTGCCCGATGTGGCCGTGCTCGATGCACGCCTGACCACCGGTCTGCCCGCCCCGGTGACCGCGGCCACGGGCATCGATGCCATGGTCCACGCCATCGAAGCCTACACCACCAAGCACAAGAAAAACCCGCTCTCGGACTGCTTAGCCCGCGAAGCGCTCACCCGTCTCGGCGCCAATATCGCCACCGCCTGCCTGGAGCCCGACAACCTGAGCGCGCGTGCCGAGATGCTGCTCGGCTCGGCGTTGGCGGGCATGGCCTTCGCCAATGCGCCCTGTGCGGCGGTGCATGCGCTGGCCTATCCGCTGGGGGGACATTTCCACGTGCCGCATGGGCTGTCCAATGCGCTGGTGCTGCCCCATGTGCTGGCCTTCAACCGCACCGTGGCCGAAGCGCAGTATGCCGAGATCGCGCCCTTGATCTTCCCGGGCCTGGCAGCCCACGACAACGAGATGCGCGTGAGCGGCTTGATCGCCGAGTTCGACGCGCTCGGGCCGCGCCTTGGCATGGCCGGGCGGCTCTCTGAGGTCGGTGTGGGCCACAACCACCTGCCCATGCTGGCCGAGGACGCCATGAAGCAAGAGCGCCTGCTCATCAACAACCCGCGCGAAATGACCTACGAGGCGGCGCTGGCGATCTATCAGGCGGCGCTGTGATCCCAAACTGCACTGTGTGCAATCTACCCACCACCCCGCGCCCCCGCCCAACCCCCGTTCCAGGGTATGTTCAGGGGGCCCATGCGAGGGCGCGGGGTGGTGGGTGGTCACTCACGGTAGTGTAACGGGCTCAGTTACCGAGCCACGCCTCGACGATCGGGCTCTCAGGATCGGCCAACGCCTCGATGACGCTGAAGTGGTCGTGGCCCGTATCCTCGACCAGCTGCATGGGGCGCCCGAGTGCCCCCCAAGTCTCGACGATGAGGCGCGACTGGCGGCGCAACTCCGGCAGTTCCTCGGCGCCGACCCAAGCCGTGAGCGCCGCCCCCGCGATGGGATCGAGCAGCGAGGGGCTCTCGGTGCGCGCCTCGGCCAGATCGAGCCCGAGGGCGGTATTCATCGGTGTGTTGAGCAACGGGCGCAGATCGTGGATGCCGCTGATCGAGAGCACCGGGGCCAGCCTCTCGGCCACGCCCACCCCAAGCGCACCGCGGCAGAGCAGGCGCGCCACCAGATGGCCGCCAGCGGAGTGGCCCGACAGATGCACCGGTCCCGCCACCTGGTTTGCGGCAAGGCTCACCGCCGCCGCGATCTCCGCCGTGATCGCCGAAACCCAGGTCCCGGGGCAAAGCGTGTAGCCCGGCACGGCCACCGTGAAGCCACGCGCCAAGGCGCCTGCGCCAAGATGAAAGAACATCTCCGGGCCATTGCGCTGCCAGTAGCCGCCGTGGACAAAGACTGCCAAGCCGCGGCTTGTCCCCTCCGGCGCAAACAGATCGAGGCTCTCACGCGCGCCCGGGCCATAGGCGAGGCGTGTGTGGCGCTCGCCCATCGTCGCGGCAAAGGCGGACGCCGCCTGTGTCCAACGCTCGGGCAACGCCGCGGCGCCGGGCACCGCAGCACGGTTGTCATACGCGACGCTCCAGTCCATCGTGGCCTCCGAGCCAAGCGGCTGGCAAAGCCCCACCGCAAACTGCTAACGATCGCAAGAGACAACACCACCGCCGGAGGGATCGCAATGAAGAACGTCTGGAACGCCCTGCTCCTCACCGCAGCCCTGGCCGCGCCCGCCGTGGCAGAGCCGGTCAAGATCGGCATGATCACCACGCTGTCGGGCGGCGGCTCCCACCTCGGCATCGACGTGCGCGACGGGTTCCAACTGGCGCTCAAGGAGGCCGAGGCCGAGATCGAGCTGATCGTCAAGGACGACGCCCGCCGCCCCGATCTGGCCAAGCAGCTCTCGGACGAACTGATCCAGCGTGAGGGTGCCGACATCCTGACCGGGATCATCTTCTCCAATCTGGCCATGGCCGTGGTGCCCCCAGCCGTGCGCCAGGGGGTGTTCTACCTCAGCCCCAACGCCGGGCCTTCGGCGCTGGCCGGGCGGCTCTGCCATGAGAACTACTTCAACGTCGCCTGGCAGAACAACGACCTCCACGCCGCCATGGGCGCCTATATGAAGGGCGCGGGGCTGGAAAAGCCGTTTATCCTGGCGCCCAACTACCCGGCGGGCACCGATGCGCTGGTCGGCTTCAAGAGCCAGTTCGGCGAGAGCGTGGCCGACGAGGTTTATACCAAGCTCGGCCAGAAGGACTATGCCGCCGAGATCGCCGCCATCCGCGCCTCGGACGCCGATTCGGTGTTTTTCTTCCTGCCAGGCGGCATGGGGATAGCCTTCATGAAGCAGTACGCGGCCTCGGGCATCGAGACCCCGGTCTACGGCCCCGCCTTCAGTTTCGACGAGATCATCCTGGGCGCGGTCGGCGATGCGGCGCTTGGCGTCAAGAACACCTCGCAGTGGGCCTATGATCTG
>JBCDHK010000170.1:0-7894 GCA_038750185.1 Pseudomonadota bacterium | reverse complement strand
TGGCGAAAGCCCGGGTCTTCTTCGAAATAGCGCTGGAGCAGCGGGCGGTAGCAAAGATATTCGAACCAGCGGCAGCGGTACGACATGGTCGCTTCCAAGATCTCGCGGCCCACGGTGAGCAGCACATCGCGCGGCGGCATGCAGCCGAATTGGGCTTCGGTGCGAAAATCCGGGGTCTCGGCCGGTTTGGCAAAGTCGATGGGCGTGGGGCGGTCGACGCGGATGCCGCGGCGCTCCAGGAGGGCGGCGAAGGCGTCGAGCAGTTCGTTGGCGCGGGCCACGCTCTCGGCTGGGCGCGGGCCCCAAGCCCCACGCATGTCGGAGTCCTCGGGCACCTTGGCCTCCAAGGCGGGCTCTGGCGGCGGGATATGGCAGCCGTCGGCGCGCCCGACGATGACGTGGATGAGGGGGTCCCATTCGGTCCAGCTCTCGACGACAGTGGGGGCGGTCTCCATCAGGCACTCCTGCGCGCTCTAAGATATTGTTTTTTCGCGATGCCTTAACCCACAGACTGATTCAGTCTGTTCGGGCATCGCTCTGGCCCTCTCTGCGCCGCCCGCTGGGCTGTGGCAAGCCATCCTCGTCATGCTACTCTGTGCGGCGGAGGATGCCATGGCCCGCAAACGCCGTCAGGACTGGGAGGACGCGCCGGCGGCGGACATCACGCCCGTCTGCCCGCTCTGCGAGCGTCCGATCCCGCCCGAGGCGCGCCAGTCGTTGCATCATCTGACCCCCAAGATGCGCGGCGGGCGGCATGGGCCGACGGTGCTGCTCCATCAGATCTGTCACAACGAAATCCATGCGGCGCTGAGCGAAACTGAACTGGCGCGCCATTATGCCAGCATCGAGGCGTTGCGCGCGCATCCGCGGATTGCGCGGTTTATCGCTTGGGTCGCGGACAAGCCGCCCGCCTTTCATGCACCGACCGCCGGGCGTGGACGCCGCAGACGCTGAGGCCCAGCGCGCCGCGCAGACCGTTCCCCGACTTGGCGACTGCCAGGCTCGCGGCGGGTTGCGATGGTCAGGCGGTGGGGCTAGCGCTGGCGGTCAGCGCGCGGCGAGTGGTTTGCCTGTCGGACAAAGTGGTATATGAGCCCTGCCATGAGCCAGCGCACCGTCCTCATCACCGGCTGTTCGAGCGGCATCGGCCTGCACGCCGCCCACGCCCTCAAGGACCGCGGCTGGCGCGTCTTTGCCACCTGCCGCAAGCCTGAAGACTGTGACCGGCTGGCGGACGAGGGACTGGAGAGCTTTGTCCTCGATTACGCCGAGCCTGAGAGTATCGCTACGGGGTTTGACGAGACCCTGCGCCGCGCCGAGGGGCGATTGGATGCGCTCTTTAACAATGGCGCCTTCGCCCAGCCAGGCGCGTTGGAGGACCTCTCGGTCGAGGCGCTCAAGGCCAGTTTCGAGACCAACTTCTTTGGCTGGCACGATCTGACCCGGCGTGTGCTGGTGGTGATGCGTGGGCAAGGGCGCGGGCGTATTCTGCAAAACTCCTCGGTGCTGGGCTTTGCAGCCCTCAGGATGCGCGGGGCCTACATCTCGACCAAGTTCGCCCTAGAGGGCTACACCGACACGCTGCGCCTGGAACTGCGCGGCACCGGCATCCATGCCATTCTGATCGAGCCCGGCCCGATCCGCACCCGCATCCGCCAGAACGCCCAAGATCATTACCGGCGTTGGATCGAGCCCACCAAATCCACCTCGCCCTGGGCCGCTTTCTACGACCGCCAGCTAGAGCCGCGCCTCTTTGCCGAAGACCCGCCCCCCGATCCGGGCGAGCTAGGCCCCGAGGCCACCACCAAGAAAATCATCCACGCCCTGGAGAGCGCCAGGCCGCGCGCCCGCTATTACGTCACCAGCCCGACCTATGCCGTCGGCATCGCCAAGCGCGTGTTGCCGACGCGCTGGCTCGACCGTCTCTTGGCCGAGCAGTAGGCGCCGCAACAGGGAGCCCACGTCCGTGGAAAGTACCGACGACCGCCTGCCCTTTGAAAAAGGCTTTCACGTCTCCTGGGAGCAGATCCACCGCGACAGCCGCGCGCTCGCCTGGCGACTCGACAAAAACGGCACCCAACCAGAGGGCGGTTGGCGCGCCGTGGTGGCGATCACGCGCGGGGGCATGGTGCCGGCCTGTATCGTGGCGCGCGAGTTGGATGTGCGCACTGTCGACACGATCTCGGTCAAGTCCTACGACCACCAGAACCAGACCGAAGCCCAAGTCCTAAAGCACCCCGACGCTGGGCTGATGGGCGATGGCAGCGGCATCCTGATCATCGATGATCTGGTCGATACCGGGCGCACGCTGGAGTTGGTGCGCAGGCTCTTCCCCAAGGCCCATCTGGCCACCGTCTATGCCAAGGCGGCGGGGGCGGGGCAGGTCGATACCTATATCACCGAGGTCAGCCAGGACACCTGGATCTTCTTTCCCTGGGATATGGCGCTGCTTTATGTCGATCCGCTTGGCGGTAAGCGTTAAGCGAGGTCGAAGCGCTTGGAGATCCGATCGACGCGGCGCCCGCTGCTGAGCGGCACGCAGCGGCGGATGGCATAGTCGCGAAACCCCATCTTGGTGTAGTAGGCGAGGCCGCCTGTGTTGTCGGCGCGGATGGTGGCGTTGATTGTGCGCACACCCTCCGCCTCGGCCAGCGCGCGGGTGGCTGTAAAGAGCGCTCGCCCGACGCCCGGCACTTTGGGCCGCGCGCGGGCAAAGGTGGCGATGTCGGCCCAGCCCTTGGACAGTCCCGCGTGGTGCTCCAATACTTGAAAGCCCAGCACCGCCTCGCGCACGGCTATCTGGCAAGAGAGCAGCCCGGCCCCCTCCAGAAGCCAGGCCGCCATGCCGTCTTCGCTGAGCGGCGTCTCGTAGGCGGTGGTGCCGCCGATTGCGATGATCTCGTTGAGGAGGGCGGTGAGCGCGGCGATATCGCTAGGGCATACCGGGCGCACGGTGAGGGTGGTGTTCATGGTGCCTTGGGGCGTGGTTGAGCGCAGGCGTTTGAGTGTGCGCTGGATCGGCGCCGCTGGCAATGCACGCATACCCGCCCCCCTGCTACGGCAATTGACAGGCTTTTGGCGAGAGCCGAAGACTGAACCAAAAGTTGTCCGGTACGACATGAGGAGTGAGGAAATGCTCGACAAACGGCACTTCTACATCGACGGCGCCTGGACCGCCCCGGCCGTGGCCCAGGACCTCGCCGTCATCGACCCCTCCACCGAGGAGCCCTGCGCCACCATCTCGCTCGGCGCCCAAGCCGATACGGACGCGGCCGTCGCTGCGGCCAAGGCGGCGTTTCCAGCTTGGGCGGCCACACCGCTTACCGAGCGTCGGGCGGCGGTCGAGCGTGTTCTGGAGCGCTACGAGGCCAGGCTCGACGAAATGGCCGCAGCGATCAGCCTGGAGATGGGCGCGCCCATCGATCTGGCCCGCACCCAGCAAGCACCAGCCGGCGTGCGCCACATCAAGAACTTCCTGCGCGCGCTGGAGGACTTCAGCTTTGAGCGCCCGCTCAGCGCCCACGCCCCCAACGACCGCATCCTCTATGAGCCCGTGGGGGTCTGTGCGCTGATCACGCCGTGGAACTGGCCAATGAACCAGGTGACGCTCAAGGTGATCCCGGCGCTGCTCACCGGGTGCACCATGGTGCTCAAACCCTCCGAGATCGCGCCGCTTTCCTCGCTGCTCTTTGCCGAGATCATCCATGAGGCGGGCGTGCCCGCGGGGGTGTTCAATCTGGTCAACGGCGACGGCGCAGGCGTGGGCACCCAGCTCTCGGGCCACAAGGACGTGGACATGGTCTCCTTCACCGGCTCGACGCGCGCTGGCATCGCGATCTCGAAAAACGCTGCCGAGACGTTAAAGCGCGTCCATCTGGAGCTGGGCGGCAAGGGCGCCAATATCGTGTTTGCCGATGCCGATGCGGGCGCGGTCGAGCGCGGCGCGCGCCATTGCTTCAATAACACTGGCCAGTCGTGCAATGCGCCCACCCGCATGCTGGTCGAGCGCGCGCGCTATGAAGAGGCGGTCGAGACTGCAGCGGCCACGGCCAAGGCGGTCCAGACAGGCCCCGCGCGCAAGAGCGGGCGTCACATCGGGCCTGCGGTCAGCCAGACCCAGTTCGAGAAGATCCAAGCGCTGATCCAGCAGGGCATCGACGAGGGCGCGCGCCTTGTCGCTGGCGGCACAGGGCGCCCCGAGGGCCTCAACCGCGGCTACTTCGTGCGCCCGACCGTGTTTGCCGATGTCACCAACGACATGACCATCGCACGCGAGGAGATCTTCGGCCCGGTGCTCTCGATCATCCCCTTCGACACCGAAGCCGAGGCCATCGCAATCGCCAACGACACCCCCTACGGCCTGACCAACTACATCCAGAGCCAGGACGCGGAGAAGTGTGCGCGGGTCGCACGCCAGCTCCGCTCCGGCATGGTCGAGATGAACGGGCGCGCGCGAGGGCCGGGCAGCCCCTTCGGCGGCATGAAGGCCTCTGGCAACGGGCGCGAGGGCGGTGTCTGGGGCCTGGAGGATTTCTGCGAGATCAAGGCGGTCAGCGATTGGCGCGAGGTGGGCTAGTGGATCGACCGAGACATTTGCCTCCTTGGCATCAAACCCAAGAGCCGCCTCAAGCTAATCAAATGTCTCGATAAGTTGATCCATCAGAAAGGACTCTAGTGGTTCGATCCGTCTCGGTCGAGCCGCTAGAGCGCGTTCCAGCCCCAGCGCGCGCCGATCCGGCCTGCGGCCTCCGGGCACACCTGCTGCGCGGTGTTTTTCGTCGTCTTGGCCCATGGGCTCTGCTAGCCTTTGCCTAAGGGTAAGGCAGTGGCGAGGGGCTATGTCATGCAAGACGGATTTGGTGTGCGCGCGTTTTTTCTCAGTATCTGGCTGCTGGTGGGCGCCACACCGGCCATGGCTGATGAACCGCCAGCGCTCACCCCTGCGCCGCCGCCGCCGCCGCTCACCGAGTTTCAATGGACCATCGCCAATGCCGGTGCGCTGGTGCTCGTGCCGGTGGAGGGGCTGCTCTATCCGGCGCGCCTCAGTGGCGAGGGGGTGATCGAGACGCTGCCCGTGCAAATCGAGATCGCGCTCTACCATGACAGCCGCGAGATGGCGGTGGCGCTCTCCGATCTGCACTCGCCCTTCGAGATCGCGCCCGAGCACCACATCCTGGAGCGCTTTGACGGCGAGCGTTGGATCGCTGCCGAGGCCATGCACTTTGACCGCGATTTCTTCTATTACCGCGAGACGCCGGGCACCTTTCGCGTGCTCGCCCTCGACGCCGTGCGCTTTCGCCCGCGCTGAGCCCGGACCAAGGCCATGCATAAACCGCCTTGGCACCGCCATTACCCCTTATGTCGGGCGGCTCCCCACAACGTCCGGCCAAGACAAAGACACGCCTAAAAACAACAGGAAAACGACGATATGCTCCGGTTCGCAACCCTGCTCGGCTGTCTCCTCGCCGGCACCGCCGCCCCTGCCCTGGCCCAGTCCAGCTTCGACGATCTGATCTATTCGACCACCGGGCCAGGCGCCACCTCACCCGAGAACGCCGTCGCCGCCCCCGTGCCACTGGCGCCCCAGCCCAAGTTCGCCGTGCCCCCTGCCGCTGGCATGGGCGGTGAGGCGGCCAATCAGTTCATCCAAGGCACGCCCAACTTTCGCAAAGTGCGCACGCTGGATTCGAGCGACGCCAATTTCGCGCTCAGCCGCAGTGTCGGCCAGTTGCTGTTCGTGCGCGAGAACCAGGCGGGCGGGTTTTGCACCGGTTTTCTGGTCGGCCCCAATCTCTTCATGACCAACCACCACTGCGTGTTCCACTATAAAAGCGGGCGCGCCATGCCGCTGCAAAACCTCTATGTGGCCATGGAGCACCTGGAGCAGGGCAAGTTCGGCCCCAAGGGCTCGTTCTCGGGCGTGGCGATGACGCTGAAAGCCGACATCATCCACGACTACGCGCTCTTGATGCTAAGAGCCCCGCTCGGCGAGAAATACGGCTGGCTGCAACTGGAGGCCGACCCCAACGCCATCGCCGCCGCCCAGCGCGTCAAGATCATTCAGCACCCGGCCGGGCGCTCCAAGGAGATCGTGCTCGAAGACACGCAAATGGTGCAGCAAAACCAGCGTGTCATGCACTATCTGGCCGATACCGAAGGCGGCTCCTCGGGCTCGCCGGTATTCGATCTGAACGGGCAGCGCGTCATCGGGCTCCACCACGCCGGCATTCGCAACAAATACAACGAGGGCATGGTGATGGCGGCCATCGCCGCCGATATCGCCCAGTATCTGCCGAGTGCCCAGACCGCCGCCGCCGGGGCGCCTGCGGTTGCCGTGCAGGGCGGGGGCGGCACACCGACCTACCGTGCACCCACGACGGCGCCAGCAGCGGCCTCCTCGGCAGCGCCTGCCCAATCCCAGGGCCGCGACGAGAGCACCATGGACCGCGGCATCAACACCGGCGCCCAGCCGCTCGATCTGCGCTGAGCGGGGGCACGGGCGACCGAACGTTTGCGATAAGACAGCCCCTACTCCGGCCCCTCCATGCGGGGCCGGATCAAAAGGTTCCGATCAGGCCTCCACCGTCGGGCGGCGCTTTTGCTTGGCGGTTTTGCCGATGCCGGGGTTGAACGAATTGGTCGGGTCGAGCTCTTCGTAAAAGGCCGCCAGTTGCGGCTTGGCCTCGTAGAGATGGCCGACGTTGTGCTCTGCCGGATATTCGGCACCGCGCCGGTCGAGGAGTTCGAGCATCCGCGCTTTCACCGCCTTGGGATCGGCCCCCTTGCGCACAACATAATCCTGATGGAACACATGGCAGAAGAAATGGCCGTAGTAGAGCTTTAGGGTGATGTCCTGCTCGATCTCCGGGGTCAGTTCCTCAAACCACGCCTCGTCGTTGCGCCGGAGCGCAATGTCGAGCGCCAGGATGTCCTCGACCTCACCCGCATGGCAGACCCCATAGCGCGCCGCAGCCCCGGCGGCGGCAAAGCGGTGCAGGCTCGCCTTCTTGGCCTCCTTGGCATCGCAGAGAAACCAGGCCTCGGCCCCCACCGTCTCGCCCAAGAGCGTCTCGGTCTTGGCTGCCATGGTGCCGCTCACTTTGAGGATCAGGTGATGCTCAAACCGGTCGCGCCAGGTGAGCAGGCGTTTGGGCAGCGCCTCGGGCAACAGCCGCGTCAGGCCCTGCATCACCCGGTCGACCAGGTTTTTGGGCAAAAACGGCACGCGGTTGAGCACCCCATCGGTCTTGCCCTTCCACTTGAAGATCCAGGGCAGCCAGTCGGTGCCGAGCCAGTGGATGAGCAGCAGCGTATCCTTGCCGTAGCGATGCGCCACATCGAACAGCGGGCGGTGGACGTACTCGCCACAGATCGGCAGTTCGTCGAGCTCGGTGAGGATGCGCCGGCGCAATACGGTGAGATCGGCGGGATCGTTGGTGCCGATGTAATAGGTGCGCTCGCCCTGGATGGCCGGGTAGGTGTCGAGGCGCACGGCAAACACCACCAGCCGCCCGGCAGAGCCCGAGGTTTCGAACAGCCGGTCGGGATCGGCGTTGTAGCGCGAGGGGGTCTCGGCGCTGACATCGCGGACCTTGGCGCCGTAGCCCTCGTCCGAGGCGCGCCCTGCGCCGTCCTGGATGTCGGCCTCGCTAAACTGGCCGCTCTCCAGGCACTCCAGGATCTCTTCGGGGCTCTCGCCGAGCGCGATGCCGAGGTGGTTGACCAAGCGCAACACCCCGTCGCGGCCCACTTGGGCGAAAAGCGCCAGTTCGGTATAGGCCGGGCCGCGCTGGGTCAGCGCGCCGCCCGAGTTGTTGCACACTCCGCCGACGATGGAGGCGCCGATGCTGGAGGAGCCGATCACCGAGTGGGGCTCGCGCCCGAGCGGCTTCAG
>JBCDHK010000169.1:0-7898 GCA_038750185.1 Pseudomonadota bacterium | reverse complement strand
GCGAGGCCAAAGACCTGCTTTGGATCGATGAACGTGGTGAACTGGGCATAGAACGCGCCCGCGACCCCAGCGATGGCCCCCGAGATGGCCAGCGCCTTGATGCGGATGCGGGAGACCTCGATGCCGAGCGCCTCGGCGGCGGTGGGATTATTGCGCGCCGCCGTCAGCAAGAGCCCGAAGCGCCCGCGCATGATCGCATAGGCCACAAGTGTCGCCAAAACGAAGAGCCCCACCGCGATGAAGAGATAGGGCCGGCGGTCGACAAACTGCATCGTCCAGAAATCATCGGTGATGACGGTGATGTAGATGCCGGTCGCGCGCCCGGCGAAATCCCAGTTGAGGAGGACGATTAGAAAAATCTGCGATACGGCGACCGTGAAGAGGCCGAAGTAATCCTCGCGCAGGCCAAAACGCAGCGTGATGACGCCGACCAGCACCGCCACCGCAGCGGCGACAGCCCCGGCCAGCGGCATCCCGAGCCAGGGGCTCACCCCGAATTTCGTGAACAACAGCGCGCCCGTATAGGCCCCCACCCCGAAAAAGCTGATGTAGCCGATCAGCAAAAGCCCGGTGAGGCCCGAGCCGATCACCCAGCCGATCCCCATGATGGCAAATATCACGGTGACGATCAGGATGCTGAGGGAGTAGGACGACTCCAAGGCTGAGCCCACCAGAAGTAACAGCCCGGCAATGACCAAGCAGGCCACCAGTTGCACGGTCAGCCAATCGGGCTTTTGTACACGGCAGAGAGGGGCATTCTGCCTCACTTGGTGCGCCCTCCAAACAGGCCGCGCGGCATCACGAGGAGAATGACCACAAAGATCGACAAGCTGATGAGCTGGCGCAGCGAAGACCCGAGCAAGAGGCCTCCCACCCCCTCCACCGTGCCGATCAACAGCCCGCCGATCAGCGCGCCGGCGAAGTTGCCCATCGTCCCGAGCACGACGATCACGAAGGAGGGCAGCAGGAAGAGATCGACGCCGATGGTGGGGTTCATGGGAAAGATCGGCGCCATCAAGGCCCCGGCGAGTGCCGCAAGCGAAGCACCCGCGCCAAAGGTGATCAACTGCACACGCCGCACATCGATGCCGCAGATGCGGGCACTCGCCGGCGCCTGCGAGGCCGCCCGCACGGCAATGCCAAACCGGGTATGGTTCAGCCCCCACCAAAAGAAGCCCGCCACCCCGAGCGCCGTCAGGAATGCCAGCCCCCGCGCATAGGTGATCCGCACCGGGCCAAACTCGGCCGCATCGCGCGCCCAGGAGAGCGGCACGACCCGGTTGTTCGCCCCCCAGATGATCTGCACGGCCCCGATGATCATGAAGGAGATGCCGATCGTGATCAGCATCTGATTGATCTGCGGGTGGTCCAAAGCCGGCAGGATCGCCAACCGGAAGAACCCCGCCGCCAGCACAAACACCACCGCGACGACGAAGGGCGCGGCGGCGTAGGGCCCAAGCCCCAGGGTCGAGCTTGCCAGGGTGAGGTAAAGGCCGAGCGTGATGAACTCGCCGTGGGCGAAATTGACCACCTTCATCACGCCGTAGATGACGGTGAGGCCCGCAGCCATGATGGCATAGAGGCCACCTTGCATGAGACCGAGCGCTGCCGCTTGCAGCAAGATGTCCGTGCTCATCCGCTCAAGCCCCCGGATCAGCCGCGGTTTGCCCAGCCCGGCACGGGCCAGAGCGCCTCGGCCGAGGACATGCCCTCGGGCCAGATGACCGAGGCGGTGCCGCCCTTGATCTGGGCTGCGACGTTGGTGGAGTTTTGCATCATGCCGCTGGGGTCGAAGGCGACCCGTTCGTACATGAACATCGCCGGGCCTTCGGTCAGATCGAGGGAGGCCAAGGCGTCGCGGATCGCGGTGGGATCGGTGGAGGCGGCCTGCTCGATCCCGGCGGCAAAGATCCAGACGCCAGCGTAGGTCGTGTTGGCGTTGCCGAGCATGTCGACGCCGGCGCGCTCTCTGAAACGGGCGTTTAGCTCGGCGGCGCCGGGTCGGTTGATCCCCGGAAACCAATCGTTGATGCAGACGAGTTCCTCGGCGATCTCGCCCAGGTTTTTGTGGGTCACCGAGTTGGAATAGCCGCCGCCCACGCCGACCCAACCGTGCTTGGGCCAGTAGTCAAGCTCTTTGAGTTGTTGGAAGAGGAGCGTGATCGCAGCCGGCTCGCCCGCAGCAAAGACCACATCCGGGTCAGCCGCCTTCACCCGCAAGATGACGTCTTCGAGCGTGGTCGGGCTTTGCGGGTGGGCCACATCGTCGAGGACCGTGAAGCCCTTTTCGGGCAGGACCCGCTCGAACTGGGTGCCGACCACATTGCCGAAGAAATCATCGACGCGAATGACACAGCAGGTGGAGGAACTGACCCCGGCCTTGGCATCGAGCATGGCGACCACGTCGGCCGCGTCGATGGCGAATTGGGAGACGTGGGGGACGGTCTTGAAGGTGAATTTGAGGCCGCGAGACGTGATCTCGTCGGACAGCGCATTGGGCACGAGATAGGGCACCTGGGCGCGCTCGGCGATCACGGTGCCGGCGATGGCGACGCCCGAGGAATAGGGGCCGATGAGCCCGACCACCCCTTCGGAGAGGAGCCGTTCGGTCTCGGTGTTGGCCTCGGCCACTTCGGTCTGGTAGCTGCCGTAGACGGGCTCGATGGGCGCACCGCCCAGGCTCTGGATGCCGCCTGCGGCGTTGATGTCCTCCACGGCCATGTCGCAGGCCTCTTTTTGCAGCTGTCCCGCCTCGGCAAAGGGGCCGGTGAGGGGCAGCACGAAGCCGAGCTTGACTGCGGCGGGCTGGGCGCGCGGGCGTCTTGCAAGCGTCGCCGAGCCGACACCGGCGGCCAGACCGGCCAGGACCGTGCGGCGGTTGGGGCTTGGGAGTTTAGTCATCGGGCTTTCCTTTCTTCGAGGTTGGGGCGTGCGAAACGGCGGTGTGGGTCGTGCTGGTCTGGAGGGCGCCTGGCAGCCCCAGCACCGGGTCGATCCCGGTCGCTACGGCGCGGGCGGTCATGGCGCGGTAGAAGGGCATCAGGCGCTCGGCATGGGCGTGGATGCGCTCGAACACCTGGGCGCTCTCGGCCATGGCGGCGCGGATCTCGGCGCGGATGGCGTCCTCGTCGACGCTCAAGAGCCGCCCGTCGCGCACGACGATGCGCCCCGCCACCATGGTCATGCGCACCGAGGCCCCGGTCTCGCAAAAGAGAAGCTGGCGGCGGATGTCGTTGAGCGGCGTGAAGGCGATCGTGTCGAGATCGAGCAAGATCAGATCGGCCTCGTATCCGGGAGCAATGGCGCCGATCCGGTCCGAGAGGCGCATCGAACGCGCGCCGCCCCGGATCATGCACTCCAGGATCTCGGGCGCCTTCGGCCAGCGCTCCCAGTCGGGCGTCGAGAGGCGGGCGAGCAGGGCCGCTTGTTTGCCCGCGAGCCACAGGTTGGCGCTGTCGTCCACCGCGGCCTCGTCGGTGCCGATACAAACCGGGATGCCCGCGTCGCGGATCACGCGGAACGGCATCACGCCCGAGCCGATCTTGAGATTGCTGATGGGGTTGTGCGCCACGACACAGCCCGCGCGCGCCATGGCGGCCAGATCCGCCTCATCGACCCAGATCGAGTGGATTACCACTTTGCGCTCGTCCAAGGCGCCGAGGTCGTCCACGTAGCGCACGAGCGACTTTCCGAATTTCTCGCGCCCGAGCACGCGCTGGAGACGGGTCTCCAGGATGTGGATGTTGAAGGGCAGGTCGTGGCGGCGCGCAAGCTCGGTGAGTGCCAGCAGATAGTCGGGCCCCACCCGCTGCGGCGCCGAGCAAGAGGCCGAACAGCGGAGCCGCCCGCCCTCGCGCCCGTGCCAGCGCGCGATGAACTCCTCATAGAGCGCCAGCAGTTCCGCATCGCTTTGCCGGAGTGCTGCACGCATGAGCGCTTTCTCTTCGTCGGGCAGCAGCTCTTCGAGAAAGGGGTATTTCTCGTATTCAACCACGGTCGGCTGATCGAGGGCGACGGTGGCGCGCATCCCCGCATCGGCGTAGGCGCCCATGACCGCGTCGATGGTCTCCTCGGTGGGGGTGGGGTTGAAGAAGGCGTCGTCGTGGACGCTGGTCACGCCGAGCTTCAGCATCTCGATGGCGCCGAGGATCGTGCGCAGATAGTTGATCCGCCCGCTCTCTGGCGTGTCGCCCATGGGCGGCACTTCGTAGAGCATGAAGATCTCGAGGGGCGCGTCGTCGAGCGCGCCTTTGAGCAGGTTGGCGGGCGAGTGCAGATGGGCGTTGACAAGGCCCGGCATTAGCAGCTTGCCCGCCGCCTCGATCACCTCGACCGGGCCCGGGGGCGGCTGGAGGTCGGGCCCGACCGCGGCAATCTGCGTGCCCTCGATGAGCACGTCAGCCCGCGGCAGATCGCGGTCCTCGGCATCGAAGGTCAGCACGCGGGCGTTGCGAACGAGGATGGTCATGGGCGGGCCCCGGGGAATGCGTGGCGGCGGGCGGCGGGAGCGATCATGGAGCGCCCCGGTGGTCGAGCGTTGCGCGGGTCCGGGGGTCGAGCGCATCGCGCAGGCCGTCGCCCACCAGATTGCAGGCGATGACGAGGAGCGTCAGTGCCGCCCCCGGCAAGGCTGCGGCGTGGGGGGCCAGGAAGACGACATTGCGCCCCTCCGAGATCATCACCCCCCATTCGGCGCGCGGCGGCTGGACGCCGAGCCCGAGAAACGACAGCCCGGCCGCCGTCACGACAATCGAGCCGAGCACCGTCGCGCCGTAGACGATGGCCGCCGGTGCGACGTTGGGCAAAAGCTCGACAAACAGGATCGTGCGCACAGGCGTGCCCGAGGCGCGCAACGCCTCGACATACGGCAGCGCCTTTTGCGCCGCAGCCGCCTGATAGACGACGCGCACATTGTAGGGCAGCAGGACGATCACGAGCGAGAGCAGGAGGTTGCCCATTCCAGGCCCAAGAGACGCCGTCACCAGGATCGCCAGCAGGGCCATGGGAAAGGCAAAGAGCACATCCATTGCCCGCAGGATCACCATGCCGAGGCGCTCATACCAGGCGGCCACGAGCCCGAGCGGGATCGCGACCAGCGCACCGGCGATCACCGGGGCGAGCCCTGTGAGCAGCGTCAGCCGGGTGCCGTGCAGGATCCGCGAGAGGACATCGCGCCCCTGATGATCGAGGCCGAGCGGATGGCCCGGCGTGCCGGGAGGCGCCAGCCGCAGCGCCGGCACCGCCTCATTGGGGCCGTAAAGCGCGAGCACCGGGGCCAGGAGCGCCGCCCCCGAGATCAGCGCCAGGCCACCAAGCCCCACCGAGGCACTGCGATCGCGCAGGAGCGCCCGCACGATCTCGCCCGTGGCCGAGCGGCGCAGCGCGGTGACGGCGCTCACCCCCGCCTCCGCGGATCAAGCGCGATGGCGAGCAGGTCGGCGACGAGGTTTCCGAGGACGAACACCACGGCGATGGCGAGCACGCAGCCCTGGACGACCGGAAAGTCGCGCTGGAGGATCGCCTGGTAGAGTTGGAGCCCGATCCCTGGCCAGTTGAACACGATCTCCGAGAAGAGTGCGCTGCCAAACAGATAGCCGATCTGAAGCCCCGCGATGGTCACGAAGGCGGGCAGGACGTTGCGCAGGGCCTCGACCGCCACGATCCGCCGCTCGGAAAGGCCGCGCGTGCGGGCTGCATGGACATAAGGCTCGCCCATGGCGTCGATGAAGGCGCTGCGGGTGACGCGTGCCACGACCGCCAGCGAAGAGGCGGCGGTGGCCAGGGCCGGGAGTACGAGGTGGTGCGCCACATCGAGGAGCGTCGCGTCCGCCTGCATGGCGCCCACGCCCGAGATGGGAAAGAGCTTCAGTTGCAGCCCGAAGACAAACAGCAACACGATGCCGAGCCAGAAGGGCGGCAGGCTCGCCAGGACCAGCATGGAGAGCGTGATGAGTCGGTCGCGGAGCGAGCGATGCGCGCCGCCGGCCAGGGCTGCAAACAACAGGCCGAAGACCACCGTCAGCGCAAAACTCGCCCCCATCAATAGAAGCGAGGCCCAGATCTTGTCGAGGATGATGTCCGATACCGGCACGCCCAGCGGAATGGAGCGGCCCAGATCGCCCTGGAGCAAGGCCCAGAGCCACTCCCCGAACTGGACGAGCAACGGGCGGTCGAGGCCGAGTTCGACGCGCAGCGCCTGCACCCGCTCCTCGGTCGCGCCAAAGCCTAAGATCGTGCGCGCCGGATCTCCGGGGGCGAGATAGAGCGCCGCAAAGACCACGAGCGACACCCCGAGCAAGACCGGGACGGTGGCCAGGATGCGGCGAAGGGCGAGGCTCAACATGCGCGAGATCTCTCGGCCATGCGTGGACGCGCGCCCGGGTGGAGCGCGCCCACGGCGGCGTACGGCGGCCTCACTCCTTGAAGACGCTCGTGTAATCGGCCCAGTGCTGGGGCGCGAGCACAAAGCCCTTCACGTCGGGCCGCATCGCATAGACCTGGATCGGGGTGTAGACGGGGATGAAGGCCACGTCCTCGGTCACGATATCGCGGATCTGGTGCAGGAGGCGCACCTTCTCCGCCTCGCTCGGCGCGGCGCGGGCGGCGGCGAGCAACTCGCTCATCTGAGGATTTTCATACCAGCCGGTGTTGAAGCCGTTGGGCGGCAGGGCGCTGACCGGCAGCACCAGATCGAGCCAGAAGAAGCTGGTCTCGCCCCAGGAGACCTGCATGCAGCAGGTGCCCTCGCGCGCGCCTTGGGCCATCATGTCCCAGTAGGTGCCGTTGTCGAACAACTCGATGCTGGCGCGAATGCCGATCCGGCCCAGGTCGCGCTGGATCCACTCGGCATCGGCGCGCGTGTTGACATCGCCGCCGCCGCCCATGGTCCAGTCGAGGCGGGTCTCAAAGCCGTCCGGGTAGCCGGCCTCGGCAAGCAGCGCCTTGGCGGCTTCGGGGTCGTAAGGAAAATCGCGGTAGTCGGGGTCCCAGCCCGGACCGCCGAAGTTGAGGATGCCGTAGGCGGGCTGTGCGGTGCCGCGGCGCAGATACTTGGCCATGCCCTCGCGGTCGATGGCCATGGCCATGGCGCGGCGCACCCGGACATCCTGGAGCGGCCCCTCGCGAAAATTCAGCCAGATCGGATAGATCGTCGAGACCGCGCCCTTGACCAGCGTCATGCCCTGGGCCTCCAGATACTCCAGCGAGTCCGGCGAGGGCGTCGAGATCATGTCGAGCTCGCCGGTCAGCAGCCCAAGCTCGCGCGTGGTCACCTCCGGGATGCCGCGCAGCACGAGCCGCTCAAGCTTGGGGGTGCGCTCGGGGTCCCAATAGTTCTCGTTTCTCACGAGCACCGTCTGGACGCCCACCTCACGCTCGCCAAACTTGAAGGGGCCGGTGCCCACCGGATTGGCGTTGATCCCGTCATTGCCGAATGTGCGCACGGCAGCCGGGCTGATCATGCGCGGCGTGCCCGAGCCGCCGGCCGAGAGCCTGCGCAAAAACTCCGAGTTGGGCTGGGTCAGCGTGATGCGGAAGGTGAACGCGTCGACCACCTCATAGCTCTCAAGATCGCCCCAGACCCACTGGAGCATGCCCACGGCACCCGGCTGGTGAAACTCGAAGTCCGGGTCGGTCATGCGGTCGAGGTTGAACTTGGCCGCCTCCGCGTTCCAGGGCTCGCCGTCGTGGAACGTCACACCCTCGCGCAGGGTGAAGGTGTAGGTCTTCTTGTCCTCGCTGATCGTCCAGCTTTCTGCGAGCGCGGGCACGATGGGGGGTGTCTCCACGCCGGTGGCCAGCAGGTCCTCGGCCACAAAGCCCTCATAGAGGTGCAAGAGCGCCTTGAAGGTATTCCAGGTGGTCGAGATATGCGGGTCGAGGCGTGCGAGATCGGCCTC
>JBCDHK010000168.1:0-7915 GCA_038750185.1 Pseudomonadota bacterium | reverse complement strand
CCGATGCCTATGCCGTATTCCGCGCGGCCTCGGCTTATGACGCTGCCGATCCTTACGCGCGCAAGGTCGCAGCGCCGCCCATGGCCTCGCCCCCACCCGCGCCGCGCGTGGCGATCCCCGAGGCCGCCAGCCTGGTTTTCGAAGGCGATGGCCTCCAAGAGCACAGCTTTCGCCAAGGCGTAGCGGCCTTGCAGTCCGCCGGTGCCCAGCTCACCGAGATCGACCTGACACCCTTCCAAGCCGTGGCCGAACTGCTCTACGACGGTCCCTGGATTGCCGAGCGCCACTCAGTCGTCGGCCCGCTGCTAGAGAGCACCCCCGAGGCCGTCGATCCGGCCGTGCGTGCCGTCATCGCCAAAGCACAGAGCCTGAGCGCCACCGACGCCTTTCGCGGGCACTATCGCCTGGCCGAATTGCGCCGCGAGATCGAGGGCGCCTTGGCTGGCTTGGACGTCCTTTGCCTGCCCTCGATCCCGGGCTTTTGCACCCTCGCCGAGATCGCAGCCGATCCCTTGGGCGCCAACGCGCGCCTCGGCACCTATACCAACTTCGTCAATCTGCTAGGCTTTTGCGCTCTCGCCGTACCGCTCCCAGCCCGCGCTGACGGACGCCCCGCCAGCGTGACGTTGGTCGCACGCCATGGCCATGATGCCACGCTGGCAGCACTTGCCTTGACGCTCGAAGCCCATGGCCCGCGCACCCTCGGCGCCACTGACTGGGCAGTGCCCCCTGCGCCGGTGCTGGAGACCCGGGCTGTGGCCGATGAAATCGAGATCGCGGTTTGTGGAGCGCACATGTCGGGCCTGGCCCTCAATGCGCAACTCACCGAGCGTGGTGGGCGGTTTCTGCGCCAGAGCGAGACGCTGCCGGAGTACCGTCTCTATCGTTTGCCGGGCGGCCCCCCAGTGCGCCCGGGACTGGTGCGCACGGGGGGCGGCGCGGCAATCGCGGTCGAAGTATGGGCGCTGCCGCTCAGCGAAGTCGGTGGGTTTTTGACAGAGATCCCCTCACCGCTCGGTCTGGCTACCGTGGCGCTGGCTGACGGCACGACGCCCAAGGGGTTTCTCTGCGAGCATTGGGCGACGGTAGAGGCCGAAGATGTCACCGCCTATGGCAATTGGCGTGCGGTAACGGCGCGCTTGGCGGGGTAGGCGTCACGCCCCTTTGCGCAGCAAAAACACCAGCACTCCACCGGCATCTTCGCTTTGCGAGAGCAGCGCATGGCCTTGTTCGGTACAAAAATGCGGAACATCGACGCGCGCAGCAGGGTCATCGGCGCGCAGGCGCAATAACGCGCCCGCTGGCAACGATTGCAGTTTTTTGCGCGCCTTTAGCACCGGTAGCGGACAGAGCAAACCGCAGGTGTCTAAAAGGGTTTCATCCTGCTTGGGCTCAGTATCCATTGCATGGTCCTATGAAGGGCGTGAGCTTTCACCCATAGCCCATTCAACGATGATGCGGGTTTAGAGCCACCACTGTGCGCTCATCTGGATGTCCGCACCCAAATCACCAAATTGCTGGAGCAGGAAACCGCCCAACCCTCAATACATCCTGACAAGTGAGATTGGCGGAAATGCGTTGGGTGTTGGCTCCGGCGGTAGGATTCGAACCTACGACCAGCGGATTAACAGTCCGATGCTCTACCACTGAGCTACGCCGGAATGAGCCGTTTCGTCTGGCGCGGTGCATAACAAAGCGTCTCAGGCGCGTCTAGAGCTTTTACTCGCTGGGGGCAGCATTCCTGGAATTGCCCTCACTGCGCCGCAAGTGGGGTCTCGCCGCCATAATCGCGCGTCGCCTCCAGGGCTGCCTGGGCCACCATACGCCCGAGAACCGGCATGCGCTCGCGCGAGATGCGCGCCGATGGGCCTGAGACCGAGATGGCCATCACCGGCTGGCCAGTCTCATCGAACACAGGCGCCGCCACACAGCGCAGCCCAAGCGCATGCTCTTCGTCGTCGACGGCATAACCGAGCGCCCGGACCTCCTCCAGCGCGCGGTCCAGTTCGTCGCGGCGGGTGATGGTGGTCTCGGTGACAGCAGCCAGGGCCGGGCTCGGCAGCAGTTTGGCGCGGCGGTGGGGGTCCATGTGCGCCAACAGCGCTTTGCCTGCGCCTGAAGAGTGCAACATAATCCGCCCGCCAACACCGGTGATGGCCCGCATGGCGTGGCGGCTCTCGATCTGGCCGATGCATACCGCTTCGCCGTCCGATTCGACGAAGAGATTGGCCGTCTCGCCCGACATCTCCATCAAACGGTTGAGGAAGGGACGGGTCAGGCTGAGCTTGTCGCGCGCCCGGGCAAAGGCGGAGCCGACGAAAAACGCCGCCACACCGATGCGCCACACACCAGCTTGGGGATCGGGGCGCACAAAGCGTTCGGCTTCGAGGGTCGTCAGCAGACGGTGTGTGGTCGAGGGCGGCAGGCCCGACGCCTCCGCGACCTCGGTCAGCGACAATCCGCCCTGGCTTTCGGCGAGGTGACGCATCAGCGACAGTGCGCGCGTCAGCGACCGAACTTGGCCCGAACTTCTGATCTTATCGTCGCTCATACCGTGTTCCGCTCACGTTAGTTTTCGATCTGGATACAATTAGCGCGACCGACGGCAGGTCAAATATCACTACGTTTTGCCGCAGCGATGGCCCGGTAGGCAGTGGGAGCGTTGGGGCGTGCCTCAGGCCCAGGGCGGAGGGCGGCGTGCAAGGAAGGCTTCGATGCCCGCGCGCGCCTCAGGGCCTTCCCAGATATCGGCCAGGCGCGCGATAGTCTCTTCGATGACCGTCTCGTCGATGACCGGGCCCAAGGCGCGGGCTAGACGCTTGGCCTCACCAACGGCTTGGGGAGCGCAAGCGAGATAGGGCTCGACTTGCGCCGCGACGGCATGGTCGAGATCGGTGTCGGGGACGGCCTCGCCGATCAGCCCCAGGCGCAGGCCCTCTTCTGCAGAGAAGCGGCGTGCGGACATAAAGATACGCCGTGCCATGCCCTCACCGAGCCGGGCGACGACATAGGGCCCGATGGTGGCCGGGATCAGGCCAAGGCGGGTCTCTGTCAGCCCGAATTTAGCGCTCTGGCAGGCGACCACGCCATCGGCCACACAGAGCAGCCCGAGCCCGCCGCCATAAGCATCGCCATGGACGCGGGCGATGAGGGGCTTGGGCATCTCGTTGAGCGCCTTGAGCATCAGTGCGAGACGGCGTGCCTCAGCCAGGCGTGTGGTGCGGTCGGCCTCGATCTGAGCCAGCATCCAGGCGAGATCGCCGCCAGCGCAAAAGCTCTTGCCCTCACCCGCCAGGATAACGCAGCGCACTGTGGGGTCGGCCCCGAGGCTAAGTGCAGAGGCATGCAGCGCATCGATCAGATCGGCAGAAAGCGCATTGCGCTTGTCGGGGCGATTGAGGGTCAGACGGGCGATGCCGCGGGGGTCGATCTCCAGACGCAGGCTCTGGCTCATCGCGAGCTCCGCAACGATTTTGCAAAGCGGGCGGCAGCGTCGAGGCGCTCCAGATCGATGCCGGTTGGGTGGCCTCGCTCGGATAGGAGCGCCGCGACCGCCTCGGTGGCGACATTGCCCGCCGCGCCTGGCGCATAAGGGCACCCCCCGAGCCCGCCTGCGGCAGTGTCAAACACACGCAAGCCCCGCTCCAAACTCACCACGACGTTCTCCAACGCATGGCCAGCCGTATCGTGGTAATGGCCTGCCAGGCGTTCGGGCGAGGCCACCTCAAGGACGGCTGCGAGCATGGCGTCGATGCCCTCAGGACGGCCTTTGCCGGTGGTGTCGCCCAGCGATACTTCGCGACAGCCCAAGCCAAACAGCGCCCGCGTCACCCGTGCCACAGCGGCAGGCGGTGTCGGCCCATCGTAGGGGCAGTCGGCGACGCAAGAGACGTAGCCGCGCAAGGTGATGCCGTCCTCGGCGGCGCTGGCGGCAACGGGGGCAAAGCGCTCCAAGCTCTCGGCAATGCTGGCGTTTAGATTAGCCTTGGAAAAGCCCTCAGAGGCCGCCGCGAACACGGCCACCTCGGTGACGCCTGCCGCTTTGGCACGGGCATAGCCTTTGAGATTGGGCGTGAGGGCGGCATAGACGATGCCCTCGCGAGGGGAGATGCCCGCCATCACCGCACTCGCATCGGCCATCTGGGGCACCCATTTCGGGCTGACGAAGGCGGTGGCTTCGATATGGGTGAGCCCGGCCTTCGTGAGGAGCGCGATCAGGTGTATCTTGTCCGCCGTGGCGACGGGCTGGGCTTCGTTTTGCAAGCCGTCGCGGGGGCCGACCTCGTAGAGCGTGACTGGATCAGCCATCCTCGGGCTCCAGGGTGAGGAGGATGGTGCCGTCTTCGACGCTCTCGCCCTCGGCCACGCGCACCTCGGCGACGGTGGCGGTGCGCGGGGCGGTGAGGGTGTGCTCCATCTTCATCGCCTCCAAGACCACCAGCGCCGCCCCCTTGTCGACACGCGCACCAGGGGCCGCGCGCAGCCGCTTGACCAACCCCGGCATGGGGGCGCTTAAGGTGTCGCTGGTCTGCTCGCCAGCACTGTCGCCATCAAGGGGATCGACCAGCACAAAGCGATGCGACGTGCCCGCTGCAAACACGGTGATGGCTGTGTGGTCTTGAGCTAGATGCAGGCGCATGCTGTGGCTGTCGAGGGTGAGCGAGAGCGCGTCACCTTCGTGGCGCAGCGAGACCTCGGTGATTTGCTCATCGGCACCGATCAGGTGAAACCGGTCTGGCGCGAGCACCCTCACCCGGCGCTCGATGTGCTCTTCGCCGTGGAGTAGCGATACAGGGTGCACCAAGCGCGACCACGCATGCCAGCCAGAGAGCGCTTGCCAGGGATCGCCCGGGCGCGGGCCGAGCAGGCCGAGACCCGCCAGGGCCGCAGCAGTAATGGCGTGTTCATCGGGCGGGCGGATGGCGACCAACGCATCGATCTCGCGCTCGATCAGACCGGTATCGACATCGCCGGCGCCAAAGCCGGGGTGGCGCGCAAGCGCTGCCAGGAAAGCGACATTGGCCGTTGCACCAGCGATGCGGCAAGCGTCGAGCGCTTTGGCCAGCCGCGCCAGTGCTTCGGCGCGGGTCGGGGCGTGGACGATCAGCTTGGCGATCATCGGATCGTAGTGTGGCGTGATGGCATCGCCCGCCTCGACACCGGCATCGAGGCGCACCGGCCCGTGGGTAAAAGCCGTGTCGTGCGGGAGCGCTAAGTGGGTCAGGCGCCCGGTTGCCGGCAAAAAGCCGCGCGCGACATCCTCGGCATAGAGGCGCGCCTCGACGGCGTGTCCTTGGAGGGCCAGCGTATCCTGCATAAAGGGCAGGGGGGCGCCGGCTGCGATGCGCAGTTGCAACTCGACCAGATCGAGCCCCGTGACTGCCTCGGTCACAGGATGCTCGACCTGAAGGCGAGTGTTCATCTCAAGAAAGTAGAACTTCTCCGGATCAAGCCCGCTCGATGCATCCGCAATGAACTCGACCGTTCCAGCCCCGACATAGCCCACCGCCTCGGCAGCGCGCACCGCCGCCTGGCCCATGGCAGCACGCATGGCCTGGGTCATGCCAGGGGCTGGCGCCTCCTCGATCACCTTCTGGTGGCGGCGCTGTAGTGAGCAGTCGCGCTCGAACAGATGCACGACATGCCCGTGAGTGTCGCCAAACACCTGGACTTCGATGTGACGCGGCGTCGTCACCCATTTCTCGATCAGCACGCGCGGATCGCCAAAGCTGGCCTGGCCCTCGCGCTGAGCGCCTTCCAGAGCCTCGGCAAAATCCTCCGGGCGCTCGACCCGGCGCATACCCTTGCCACCGCCACCGGCGCGCGCTTTGATCAGAACCGGATAGCCGATGCGCTCGGCCTCAGCGGTGAGGGTCGCGGTGTCTTGAGCCTCGCCCTCGTAGCCCGGCACCACCGGCACCCCGGCCTGGCGCATCAGGCGCTTGGCGGCGTCCTTCAATCCCATGGCGCGGATCGCCTCGGGGGAGGGGCCGACGAAGACAAGCCCAGCCTCGCCAATGCGCTCGACAAAGGCCGGGTTCTCGGAGAGGAAGCCGTAGCCTGGGTGGACGGCCTCCGCATGCGTGGCCTTGGCCGCAGCTAAAAGAGCGTCGATGTTGAGATAGCTCTCGGCGGCGGGAGCGGGGCCGATCCGCACCGCCTCATCGGCCAGACGGACATGGCGTGCGCTTGCATCTGCATCCGAATAGACGGCCACAGTCGCAATCCCCATCCGCCGCGCCGTGGCGATGACACGACAGGCGATCTCGCCGCGGTTGGCAATGAGCAGCTTGGCAAACATGGCACTCACATCCGAAACACGCCAAAGCGCGTCTCAGAGATCGGCGCGTTCAGCGTCGCGGCAAGGCTGAGGGCGAGGGCGGAGCGGGTCTGACGCGGATCGAGGATGCCGTCGTCCCAAAGCCGCGCCGAGGCGTAGAGGGGGTGGGACTGGCGCTCGAATTGCTCTTCGACGGGCGCGCGGAAGGCGGCCTCTTCCTCGGCCGACCACTGTCCACCACGGCGCTCGATCCCGTCGCGGCGCACGCTGGCGAGCACGCCCGCTGCCTGTCCGCCGCCCATCACCGAGATGCGCGAATTGGGCCAAGTCCAGAGAAAGCGCGGCCCGTAGGCGCGCCCGCACATGCCGTAATTGCCCGCGCCGAACGAGCCTCCGACCAGCACCGTGATCTTGGGGATTGCGGCAGTGGCGACGGCGGTGACCAGTTTGGCGCCGTCCTTGGCAATGCCGCCGGACTCGTAGCGCCGGCCCACCATGAAACCGGTGATGTTTTGCAGAAATAGCAGCGGGATACGGCGTTGGCAGCACAGCTCGACAAAGTGGGCGCCTTTGAGCGAGGACTCGGAGAACAGCACGCCGTTATTGGCCAGGATGCCGAGGGGCATGCCATGCAGATGGGCAAACCCCGCCACCAGCGTCGCACCATAGCGGGCCTTGAACTCGTCAAAGCGCGAGCCATCGACAAGGCGCGCAATCACCTCGCGGATGTCGTAGGGCTGGCTGAGCGAGGCGGGCACCAGCCCTAGGATCTCTTCGGGATCAAACGCTGGCGGCTCGGGGGCGGCAAGCTCAAACGCTGCACGCTCGGGCGCGCCCAGATTGGCAACGGCACGTCGGGCCAGCGCCAGGGCATGGGCCTCATCGCGCGCCAGATGATCGGCGACGCCGGAGAGGCGGGTATGGACATCGCCCCCGCCGAGGTCCTCGGCGCTGACCACCTCTCCCGTCGCCGCTTTCACCAAGGGCGGCCCGGCAAGAAAGATCGTGCCTTGGCCCGCGACGATGATGGTCTCGTCCGACATCGCCGGCACATAGGCGCCCCCCGCCGTGCACGAGCCGAGCACTACGGCGATCTGCGCGATCCCGGCGGCGGACATGCGCGCTTGATTGTAGAAGATGCGTCCGAAGTGGTCGCGGTCGGGGAAGACTTCGTCTTGGTTGGGCAGGTTGGCGCCGCCTGAGTCGACCAGATAGATGCAAGGCAGGCGGTTTTCCGCCGCGATCTCCTGGGCGCGCAGGTGCTTTTTGACCGAGATCGGGTAGTAGGTGCCGCCCTTCACTGTGGCGTCGTTGCAGACCACCATGACTTGGCGTCCCGCGACGCACCCTACGCCGGCGATGACGCCTGCTGCGGGGCAGTCGCCGCCGTGGAGGCCATGGCCGGCAAAGAGGCCCACTTCGAGAAAGGGCGAACCAGGATCAAGCAGGCGTGCGACGCGCTCGCGTGGGAGTAGTTTGCCGCGGTCGAGGTGACGTTGGCGGGCACGCTCCCCGCCACCATCGAGCGCTCCTTGCGCCGCGGTACGGGTCTCTTCGAGGCGGGCGAGATGGTAGGCGCGGTTCTCGGCGTAGTCCGGCGCGCGCATCGAGAGTTGCGATGTCAAAACGCCCATG
>JBCDHK010000167.1:0-7917 GCA_038750185.1 Pseudomonadota bacterium | reverse complement strand
GGCCCCCTGATCGTCGATCTCTGCCTCAGGATCGGCTACACCACCATCCTGCTCGGCACGCTCGGTTTTTTCGGCCTCGGCCTGGAGCCCGAAAGCCCCGACTGGGGCTCGATGATCAACCACGGACGCCCCTTCGTGCGCCTCACGGAAACCGCCCACATCGCCCTCTTTCCGGCGGTGGCGCTCATGCTGCTCGTGCTCGGGCTCAATCTGCTGGCCGACGGCTTGCGCGAGGAAAGCCTCAAGGACTGATCCGCGGACCAGCCGTTTTTCCACACCCCCTCGCCCTCACCCGGGCGAGGGTGCTACATACCCCCCATGCAGGCCCAACCCCCGAACTCCACGCGCAACCGCTACCACCATGGCGATCTGCGCGCAGCCCTCATCGAGGCCGCGACGCGCATCATCACCAAAAAGCGCGTCGAGGACTTCAAAGTCGCCGACGCCGCGCGCGAGATCGGCGTCTCCTCCGGCGCGCCCTATCGCCACTTCAAGGACAAGGACGACCTCCTCGCCCACGTCGCCGCGGCGGGCTTTGAGGCGCTCTCATGCACCACCCAAAACGCCATCCGCCGCCATCCGGAAGGCTCGGTCGAGGGCTTGATCGATGGCGGCTGCGCCTATGTGACGTTCGTCTCCAGCCGCCCCGAGTTGTTCCATCTGATGTGGGGGGCCGCGCGCCCGCACGGCCACAACGACATCGCCCGCGAGACCGGCACGCGCTGCTACTTGATCTTTATGGACTCGCTGAAAAAGGTGATGGAGACGCGCGGTCTCGGCCACCTGGAGCCCCACGCCTTCGGCGCGCCGCTCTGGGCCATGGTCCACGGGTTCGCCTCGCTCGTCATCGGCGAAAACGACAACCTGGAGCGCACCCCGGAGGCCCTGCGCCGCCACATCACCAGCGCGACGCGGGCCTATTTCGACGGCTCCGCCGCCAAGCTGGACTAACCCGGGCGGTGTCGGTGCATCTGCTGGCCGATATCGGCGGTACCAATGCCCGTCTGGTGTTGGCCCGCGCAGGCGAGCGCCCTGGCCGCCCGACACGCGTCGATGTGGCGGCCTATCCCAGCGCCGAGCTGGCCTTTGCGGCGATGCTCGACGGCGTGCACCCCGAGGGGATCGCTGTGGCTGCGGCGGGGCCGGTCACGGGCGAGACGGTGGTGCTGACCAATGCGCATTGGCGCCTGGAAGCGGCAGCGCTGGCACGCACTTTCGGGGTGCGCGTGCGCCTTTACAACGATCTGGAGGCTGTGGCGCTCTCGCTGGCGCATCTGGGCGGCGACGATCTGGGGCTACTGCGCCCCGGCCTGGCGCAAGAGGGGGCACCGCGGCTCGTGCTCAACCTCGGCACCGGATTTGGTGGTGCGCTGGCCGTGGCGTCGTCCTCCGGCTGGACGGCCGTCGCCGCCGAGCCTGGCCACATGCGCTTTGCACCTACTAGCGAGGCCGAAGCCCGTCTAGCGGCACACGCGCCCACCATCGAGGACGTCCTGTCGGGGCGCGGTCTGGCGCTGGCCCATGCCGTCATTGCCGGTCGCGCGGTACCGTTGGCCCCGGCGGAGGTCATGGCCGGTGCAGGCCAGGGCGGCGCAGCCGATGCCGCGCTTGATCTGGCCATCGGCGTGCTGGCGCGCACGGCCAGCGATCTGGTGCTGGCCATGGGGGCTTGGGGCGGGCTCTATCTGTGCGGCGGCGTGCTGGAGCGCTTGGCCGAGACCGCCCAACTGCGTCTTGTGCGGGCGTTGGAGGCAGCCTTTAGCCGTCCCAATCCCGTGGCTGTGCGGCTCGCGAGGGTGCCGGTCCAGCGCATTACCCACCCCCATCCAGCGCTCTTGGGTTTGGCGGCTGGGCTTGGCAGCGGGCGCACGCCTTAGGCAATCGCGCTCAGTGCAGTGCTGGCGCGAAGGCATAGCGCGCTTTGGGCAGGAATTCGCGTAGAAACGCTGCCATTTCGATGGCTTCGGCGATGCTGGCGAAGGCGTATTCCAGGTGCAGATCGTGGTCGTCTTCGACGGTGAGGCGGATGGCGCCGAGGGAGGGGCGGTGCTGGAGCATGGCGGGTTCCTGTGATTTCTACGGCTTCCCAGCAATTTTACCCGATTTTACACAGTAGTTTATGTATCGATTCAATAAACCGCGTTTCATGGAGAGACATTGTTAAGCACTCTCGATCAAGTTGGCGGTGAAGACACGGGGCGCGTTGGGCCGGGCTATCGGGCTGGGGTGCGGTGTGCGGGTCCGATTGCGGCGTGTGGCTTTTGGCTGGCGGCGGCTTGGGCGCGCGGTGCTGTCATCTCGGGTTTCCTGCCAGTCGCAGTGGACCGTTCTCTTTGGCTGGCATGGCCGGTCTTTGTGTTGGCGTGGTTTGCGCCGGCCAGGGCAAGTCATGGCGGGCGAGGGCGCGCAGCGAACAAGGAGTAGAGACCGCATGGAAGACATCGGTTACCTGAAGATGCAGGACGACCGCTACGAGTTCCACTATCCGGAGCTTGGGTTGGTCGTACGAGGGCCGTTTGCCGAGTGGGTGCTGGAGGCGGCGGGTGAGATCATCGGCCAGACGGCCGAGTTGACCGCCCAGGGCACCATCGAGGAGCTGAAGATGCTCGTCGAGTTTGGCGAGGAAGAAGAGACGGTGGTCGACTCCGCGCAGTTCGACGCCGATGCGCGCTTTCAGGCGGTTCCGCAGTGCGTCGTCACCATGGGCCGGCTCGATTACCACTGGGTCGCGCCTGAGGGGCGCGAGGGCGAGACCGGCGTCTCGGGCGCGCTCAAGCGCATCCACGTCATGTCCAAGACCCGCAACGACAGTTTCTTGAAGAACGTCGACGGCGTCGACACCACCGGCTGACCCTGCTGGCTAAGCCCGGCATTCGCCATCTTTAGCCTGGCATTCGCCACCAGCCGCGACCAGACATCCGCGAGAGGACTCCATGGAAATCATCCCCTTCGGCACCAATGACATCGACAACATCCTGAACGCCGAGCCGCGCCGTGCGGAATATCTGCCGTTCGGTGCAATCCTGATCGATCGCAACGCCAAGATCGTCAAATACAACAAGGCCGAAGGCTTGATCTCGGGCCGCGATCCGTCGGCTGTGGTCGGCAAGAACTTCTTCAACGATCTCGCACCTTGCGCCAAGGGCAAGCGCTTTCATGGCGAGTTCTTGAAGTTTCACAAGACCGGCCAGGTCAACACGCTGTTCGACTATCAGTTCGCTTATAAGGGCACGGACGTGAAGGTGCGCATCCATCTGAAGTCGCAGGCCGACGGCAAGACCTGCTGGATCTTCGTCAAGCGCGCCTGAGCCACGCGAGAGCGGCCCCGCCGGCCATGACCAGTCAAGCGCCCCCCTTTACAGATCGCAGCGCGTCGAACGGCGAGGTGTACGTCTTCGTCGACGATGCGCTGCGGGCCTGCTATCGGGCGAGCCTACACCGGTCAGGCCAGCGCGGGGCGACCAGCGTGTCGCAGCGTGAGACAGAAGAGGGTGTCGAGGCGTCGGGCGTCACTGCTGTCGAGGCGGATGCCGCCAGAATGGATCCTGTGGAGGTGGGCGCCATCGAGAGCGGTCCTGCGGGGATGGATGATGCCGAGGCCAGTCACGCTTGCGAGAGCGAGCGTGCCACGTCCCATCCAACACAGGCCGGCCCGATGCAGGTGCTGGCAACATCGGCCCTGGCACCTGGCGATCCGATGGCGGCTGGCGATCTGATGGCGCCTGGCAATCCGATGGCGTCCAGTACACCGATGGCGCCTGACAATCCGAGGGTATCCGGCGACGCGATAGCGCCCGGCGCGCTACCGCTGCGCACGCCTGCAGGCTTGCCCATCGCCTCGGCGCGAAAGACCGTGCCGGGCCTGCCAGGACTACCTCGTCCGAGCGGCTTGCTATCCAGCGCCATCGCGCCCCCAGCTGCCTATCTTCCGGTTGCCCATACCCTCGCCGCCTCGCCCATTACGCTGGCTTGCGATGGACAAGGGGCCCTACGCCCGGATGGCGCGCTGCTCTGCGCCCGGCGCACGGCCATGGCCTGCGCGGCATCCCCTGCCGCGCACCTCGATCTGGCCCTCTATTTAGCAGACGACGGCGCCGTCATCTTGCATGTCCATCTCGGTCCTGACCACACCGGCGAGGCCTCGCGCCGCCATGCCGTGGCCCGGCTCGACACGCCAGCCGATCTCGGAGCAACGCTCGCGTGCCTCGATTTCGGTCAGACTGCCAGCACCGCTGCGCCGGACCTGCGCACCGCACTCAAAACCCTTGCGACCGCAGCCCTTGGCGCCGGATCGCTTCCTCCCGCCACCCCGGAGTAAGCTCAGGAGAGACCCATGACCCAGATGCCCGCTTTCGACACCCGCGATACCGCCGCAGACCCCGAAGCAGCCCTCAATTCGGCAGCCGATACCATCACACTAAAGCGCACCGGGCTGCGTCCGCTCAGCTTCGAGGGCACCGAGCTGTGCATGGCGATGAGCTTTACGCCGCAGTCGCCCTATTGGTACGAGATCAATATATTCAGAACGACCGGGCAGGACTTCGTCGCCGCGGTCAAACTGTTCTTTCAATCCGAACACCAGCGCGATGTCGTCCACGCCTGGGAGTGTCAGAGCTTCGACGAGGTGCTCGAAGTGCTCGAAGACTACGATGCTGGCAACGACATCCCCATCGAGGTGTTTCCCGACACGCCAGGCCTCAGCATCGGCGAAATGGCAGCCCACGCCTTCACGCTGCACGCGCGGGTGGAGAGCGCCCGACAGCACTACGCCGGGCTGATCGGCGAGATCCTGGACGAGCTGCAAAAGCCGGCCTGACCCGGGCTTGAGCATGTTCCGATCAATCTGGATCATACGCCATGCTATAGTGTTTTGTTTTGCCGCGATTTCTTAACCACCAACCTGTGCAGGTTGGTTGGAAATCGCTCCAGCACGCTCAATCGGACCGAAAAGCCCCGCCATGCGCGACACGCCGTCCCCAAGCATCGTTGCCGGTCCACCGTGGCCGGCAGAAGCCCTCGCCAGCGCCCCCGAGGCGCTGCAGCGCATGCTGCTCTCGGTCATCGCTGACGAGCGCGCCCGCCTGTTCCGCCGCCCCGTGCCCCCAGAGGAATGGCGCACTTGGAACAACAGCACACGCCTCGACGAGGACGGGCTCGGGTTTGACAGCCTAGCCCGCCTCGATCTGATCGCCCGCCTCACCCGGCTGTTCCAACTGCAGCGCAGTGGCGTCGAGGACTATCTGGTCGTGCGCCCCCAGATCGGCGACTGGGTCGAAATTGTCGCGACTGGCCTGAGGCACACCCCTGCCGAGGCGACGCTATCGTTTGAGACCTCGGGCTCGACGGGCGTGCCCAAAAGCTGTGTGCATCCCATCACCCATTTGGCCCGCGAAATCGCCAGCCTGGCGCCGCTGCTGAGCGGTGTCCGCCGCATCGTCGCCCTAGTGCCACCGCATCACCTCTATGGCTTTCAGTTCACCGTGCTTGGGCCAACACTCGACCACCGTCCCGTCCAGGACGCACGCGGCGAAGGGCTGGCCGGCGTCATCACCCGCGCCCAGCCCGGCGATGCACTGGTGGCCACGCCCTATCAATGGACAGCACTAGCCCGCACCGGAGTGCGCTTTGGCAAGGGCATCGGCGGGATTGTCTCCGCGGGCGCCTGTCCGCCGCCGCTCTGGGCAATACTCGAACATGCGGGGCTAGAGCGCCTGCTCGAAATCTACGGCGCCACCGAGACGGCAGGGATCGGCTGGCGCACGGCAGCCAAGGCGCCGTTCACCCTGTTCCAGCATCTCGACCGTGCGGGCGAGCAGAGCCTTTGCCATGATGGCACGGCCCTCGATCTGCCAGATCGCCTGCAGTGGAGCAGCCCGCGGCACTTCGAGCTGCTCGGTCGGCGCGACGACGCGATCAAGATCGGCGGCACCAATGTCTTTCCCGCCCACATCGCCGCGCAGATTGCCACTTGGGAAGGGGTCGCGGCCTGTGCGGTACGCCCCGACAGTGCGGCGGTGGAGGCGCGTCTCAAAGCGTTTGTCGTCCCGAAAAACCCTGATCTACTCTCAGATGCCAAAGCCTGCCAAAGCTTGGAGGCCGCCTTGCGCGCCCAGGCCAGTCAAGCCTTGTCGGTCCCCGAGCGACCGGTATCCTACCGCTTTGGCACGGCTCTGCCCGTCAGCGAGACAGGCAAGCCCATGGATTGGCCTACGCTGCGCGAGGAGTAGAGGCCGTGCAACAGGGCCGTGGTGTCGCTCCAGCCGTGGCGGTGCACCCAGAGACTGTTCGCGCTAGGCATTTGCTAACCTTTGAGCCCCGCCTTTTTTGCGTGGTATGGTGTAGCCGCAAGGTAGGGGTGGAAAAGCAGTGCTCGTAGTGCAGTTCGCTTGATCGGCGTCGGGCTGGTTTCATCGGCGGGAACCAGCGGTGGCTGCGCAAGAGTTGCGGCTGCAAACACACCCGCAGCACCCCGCGCGGTCTGCCCATGGTCCTCAAACGCTAAACCCTACAGCTTTATCTGGAGGGCCTGGGTTTTCGCGCGATTGGCCGAGTGCTTAGGGTCTAAAACGTGGCTGTCGCCCAAGATCGCCATGATCGACGAGATGTGGCACTTTGTTCACGCTAAAAAATATCTGCGGGCTCTGGATATCGATCTGTCAATTCACCGCACGCCTCTGCCGGTGCTCATTCGGGGGGGTATCTGGGCGGACGCAGCGCCAAAGATCTAAAAGATTTCCTCAAAGCGTTTCCAGAGGCGCAGGGTCGCTTGAGCTTCACCATTGATCTTGGTCCTACGAGGCTGTTCTGCCAAAGGGCCGCCATTTTCCCAGCCCTGTCTCCCAGGTCTTCGCCATGCGCTTGGCAAAGGCGACCTTGCTTGTGCGATCAATGGCCACGGACGTCCATAGCCTGCCCTCCTTGGTCCGCAGCTTGGATTGGACATCTAGGCAGATTGGCTGGAAATCACCACAGGGTAAACGGCCCCCTCAGCGCGGCTTGGTGCGCCGGGTTGGGAAGGCGGCCAGGGGATCGTCGGGCCAGGGGTGGCGCGGGTAGCGCGCGCGCATGTCTTTGGCGACATCCCTGTAGGAGCTGTGCCAAAAACCTGGCAGATCCCGCGTGGTCTGCACGGGGCGACGCGCTGGTGAGAGCAGTTCGATCTTGAGTGCAACCGGGGGCACGCCCACGGTCGGGTGGGTGTCGAGGCCAAATACCTCTTGGACGCGCACCCTCAATGTCGGGATGTCCGCGTCATAATCGATGCGGGCGCGCTCGCCGAGTGGCGTGATCAGGTGAGCCGGGGCGGCGCGTTCGATCTCGGCGAGGTGGGTGGGGTCGAGGCGGGCCTTGAGGATCGCGGCCAGATCGAGGCTGGCGATGTCCTCGATCCTGGTCATGCCGGCCAGATAGGGGGTGAGCCAGTCGTCCAGGCTCTTCAGTAGGGCTGCATCGGACCAATCGGGCAGTCCGTCTAGAGTGCTGTGGCCCTCGCGCGCTCTCAGCCACGCGATGCGCGCGCGCAGGCTCTGGGCGGCGGGTGAGAACGCCAGTGTCGCGATGCCGCGCTCGCGGATGCCCTCGGCAAGGGCGGCGGCCAGCGCCTCGGCGGGTGCATCGCGCCAGAGCCGGTCGTCGAGCGCCAAGGCCCCGAACATCTCGCGCGAACGCGCCTCGACGCGGCGGCTGCGGCGCGACCATTCGGCTCGCTCCACCCAGGCGATGCGATAGCCATGGACCTCGCGCAACACGGCCTCCTCAAGGCGGGCTGCGAGGCGAATGGTGGCCTCGCGGCCCTTGTCATCGAGATCGGCGGCCACGATGAGACGCGTGGCGGCCAGGGGATCTTCGGCTGAAAACACTGCGCCACGCCCGCCCGAGAGCAGATAGCGCGGCGCCTCGCCCGGACGGCGCAAACCG
>JBCDHK010000166.1:0-7939 GCA_038750185.1 Pseudomonadota bacterium | reverse complement strand
GGCTTTACCCATGCCGAGGGTCTGAGCGGTGCCCTGCATAGCGCACAGGTGATCTACAATCTGGGCGCCGACGAGATCGACATCGCGCCGGGCGCCTTCGTGATCTACCACGGCCACCACGGCGATCGCGGCGCCCACCGCGCCGACGTCATCCTGCCAGGCGCTGCCTACACCGAGCAGTCGGGTCTTTACGTCAACACCGAGGGCCGGGTGCAGATGGGCATGCGCGCGGGCTTTCCCCCGGGCGAGGCGCGCGAGGACTGGGCGATCTTGCGCGCGCTCTCGGGCGTGCTGGGGCGCACACTGCCGTTTGACACGCTCGCGGCGTTGCGCACCAAGCTGTTCGAGGAGCACCCCCATCTCGCCTGCCTCGACGCCATTGCCGAGGCCGATTGGTGCCCGCTACAGCCCGCCAAGCTCGGCACGGCTGTGTTGCGCTCTACCATCTCCGATCACTACCTCACCAACCCAGTAGCACGCGCCTCCAAGATCATGGCCGAACTGTCGCGGCTGGCCCAGGCCCGCGCCGCCACTCCCCTGGCGGCAGAGTAAGCCCAGCCGCCGCCCTGGCGGCAAAATAAGCCCAGCCGCCGCCCTGGCGGCAGAGCAACCCCAGCCGCTACCCAGAAGAGCGCCGCCCAGAGAGCGTTGATCGGAGCCCGACCAGATGACCGAGTTTTTCGCCTCCCCCCTTGGCACCTTCCTGGTGATCTTCGTGCAGTGTCTGGTCGTGACCGTCTCGATCCTGGTCTCGCTGGCGTTTCTTCTGCTCATGGACCGCAAGGTCTGGGCCGCCGTGCAGTTGCGCCGCGGGCCGAATGTGGTGGGCCCCTTTGGACTGCTGCAGAGCTTTGCCGATTTCGGTAAGTTCGTCCTGAAAGAGATCGTCATACCCGCCGGGGCCGACCGGGTAGTCTTCCTGCTCGCACCGCTCCTGTCCTTCGTGCTGGCGGTGATTGCCTGGGCGGTGATCCCGTTTGCCGAGGGCTGGGTGGTCTCCGATCTCAATGTGGGCGTGCTCTATATCTTTGCGATCTCCTCGCTCGGCGTCTACGGCGTGATCATGGGGGGGTGGGCCTCCAACTCGAAATATCCGTTCCTGGGCGGACTGCGCTCGGCGGCGCAGATGGTGTCCTACGAGGTCTCCATCGGCCTGATCATCGTGGGCGTGCTGATCTCGACCGGCTCGCTCAATCTGACCGATATCGTCAAAGCCCAGGACGGCAGCTTCGGGCTGTTCTCCTGGTACTGGCTGCCGCATTTTCCCATGGTGATCCTGTTCTTCGTCTCCGCCTTGGCCGAGACCAATCGCCCGCCCTTCGATTTGCCCGAGGCCGAGTCCGAGCTCGTGGCGGGCTATCAAGTCGAGTACTCCTCGACGCCCTACCTGCTGTTCATGATCGGCGAATACATGAACATCGTGCTCATGTGCGCCATGACCACGATCTTGTTCTTCGGCGGCTGGCTCTCGCCCATCCCGGGACTGCCCGATGGGGTGTTCTGGATAGTGGCCAAGATCGTGGCGGTGTTCTTCATGTTCGCCATGGTCAAGGCCATCGTGCCGCGCTACCGCTACGACCAACTCATGCGACTCGGCTGGAAAGTGTTTCTGCCCATGGCCTTGGGCTGGGTGGTGCTTTCTGCAATCCTTGCAAAACTAGACGTAGTCGGCTACGCTCGCTTCGCTACCGGAGGCTGATATGGCGATCCCCCTCGACCGTGCCCTTGGCTACTTTCTGCTGAAAGACTTCATCCAAGGCTTTCGCCTGGGCTTCAAATACCTGTTCAAGCCCAAAGCGACCATCAACTATCCCTTTGAGCGCGGCGCACTCTCGCCTCGCTTTCGCGGCGAGCATGCCCTGCGCCGCTATCCCAACGGCGAAGAGCGCTGCATCGCCTGCAAGCTGTGCGAGGCGGTCTGCCCCGCCCAAGCGATCACCATCGAGGCCGAGCCGCGCGAGGATGGCTCGCGCCGCACCACGCGCTACGACATCGATATGACCAAGTGTATCTACTGCGGCTTCTGCCAGGAGGCCTGCCCAGTGGACGCCATCGTCGAAGGCCCTAATCTGGAGTTCGCCACCGAGACCCGTGAGGAGCTCTACTACGACAAGCACAAGCTCCTGGAAAACGGCGAACGCTGGGAGCGCGAGATCGCACGCAACCTGGAGCTGGACGCTCCCTACCGCTGAGGCACGCATGGCCGAGGACGACCCCTCGACGGTTCAGGTCTACGTCAACCTGATCATCGCCGAGATCCAGGAGATCAGCGGCACGCCCGAAATCCTGGCCTGGGCGGCCATTGCCGTGCTGTTGGTCTGGTCGGCCACCAAAGCGCCGCGCTGAGGGGGCCTGCCCGTCTCTGCCCGTGCTTGCCCGCCCATGCCCGTACTTGATAATGGTCCCCGCGCGCCTGTGTCTTGGTCCAGGCCCGGTTGACGTCGGCGCGGGCGGCTTTAGCACTAGATACTGATCAGGGCAGGCGCACAAAGCGTGCCCACCCCGGCCTGGGAGCCCCATCATGACCCTGACCGCCGCTGCCTTCTACGTCTTCGCTGGCGTTGCCGTCGCTGCGGGACTGCTCGTCATTCTGGCGCGCAATCCGGTGCATTCGGTGCTTTGGCTGATCCTGACCTTCTTCTCCGCTGCGGGGCTGATGGTGTTGCTCGGGGCTGAGTTTGTCGCCATGCTGCTGATCATCGTCTATGTCGGCGCAGTGGCGGTGTTGTTTTTGTTCGTGGTCATGATGCTCGACGTCAATTTCGCCGAATTGAAGTCCGGTTTGGTCGAGTATCTGCCCATCGGCGCTTTGATCGGCATCGTGCTGATGGCCGAGTTGGGGCTGGTGGTGGGCCATTGGGTGTTGGCCGATGCCGCCCCTACCGCGCGCGCAGCCGCCGCGCCCATGCCCGAGGACACGCCCAACACCCACGCCATCGGCTTGATCCTCTATGACCAATACCTCTATGCCTTCCAGGCGTCGGGGCTGATCCTGCTCACCGCCATGGTGGGCGCCATTGTCTTGACGCTGCGCCAGCGCACCAACATCAAACGCCAGGACGTCCTAGCCCAGATGTATCGCACCCGCGCCCAGTCGGTCGAACTCAAAGACGTCAAGCCCGGCCAGGGCGTCTGAGCACAGGAGCGCACACGCCATGACCGCAGCGACCCCCATCGGAGGCGTCGGCCTCGAAGCCTACCTCACCGTCGCGGCGCTGCTGTTTGTGATCGGCGTGTTCGGCATCTTCCTCAACCGCAAGAACGTCATCGTCATCCTGATGTCGATCGAGTTGATGCTGCTCGCGGTCAACATAAATCTGGTCGCGTTCTCGGCGCATCTGAACGACATGGTCGGCCAGGTGTTCACGCTGTTCGTCCTCACCGTGGCCGCCGCCGAAGCCGCCATCGGATTGGCAATCTTGGTGTGTTTCTTCCGCAACCGCGGCAGCATCGCCGTCGAGGACGTCAACATGATGAAGGGCTGAGCCGATGTATTCCGCGATCCTGCTGCTGCCGCTGCTTGGCGCGCTGTTTGCCGGCTTTTGCCACCGGTTCGTGGGCGAGCGTGCGGCGCTTATCGTGCCGACCGTGCTGCTCTTCCTCTGCGCCGTTCTCTCCTGGACGGCCTTCCTCGGTTTTGAGGAGGCCGGGCGCGTCACGCTGTTTCGCTGGATCGCCTCGGGCGACTTGCAAACCGACTGGGCCATCCGCATCGACCGTCTCAGCGTCACCATGCTGGTGGTGGTGACCACGGTCTCGGCGCTCGTGCACCTCTACTCCATGGGCTACATGGAGGAGGACCCGGCCAAGCCGCGGTTTTTCGCCTATCTCTCGCTCTTCACCTTCGCCATGCTGGCGCTGGTCACGGGCGACAATCTGCTCCAGATCTTCTTTGGTTGGGAGGGGGTGGGGGTCGCCTCCTACCTCCTGATCGGGTTTTGGTTTCACAAGAACTCGGCCAATGCGGCGGCGATGAAGGCGTTCATCGTCAACCGGGTCGGCGATTTCGGCTTTCTGCTGGGAATGTTCGCGATCTTCCTGCTGGTCGGCTCCATCGAGTTGGACGAGATCTTCGCCGCCGGCCCCGAACTGGCCGAGACCCGGATCGACTTTCTCGGCTACAGCGTGCCCGCGTTGGAGCTCGCCTGCATCCTGCTCTTCATCGGCGCCATGGGCAAATCGGCCCAGCTACTGCTCCACACCTGGCTGCCAGACGCCATGGAGGGTCCGACCCCGGTCTCGGCCCTCATCCACGCCGCGACCATGGTGACGGCGGGGGTGTTTCTGGTTTGCCGCATGTCGCCGCTGTTCGAGTACGCGCCCACTGCCCTCATCTTCATCACCATCACTGGCGCGCTGACCGCGTTTTTCGCCGCCACCGTGGCGCTGGTGCAAAACGACATCAAACGCGTCATCGCCTATTCGACCTGCTCACAATTAGGCTACATGTTTGCCGCCGCCGGTGTCGGTGCCTATGAAGCGGCCATGTTCCACCTCTTCACCCATGCCGCGTTCAAGGCGCTGTTGTTCCTGGGCGCAGGCAGCGTCATCCACGCCATGCACCACGAACAGGACATGCGCCGCATGGGCGGGCTCAGACACAAGATTCCCACCACCTACGCCATGATGGTGGTGGGCACGCTGGCCATCACCGGCGTCGGCGTGCCGCTCCTCTACATCTTCGACACGCCCATCGGCCTGGCGGGCTTTATCTCCAAGGACGTGATCATCGAGACCACCTGGGCCGCCAAGACCGAGGCCGCCCGCTTTGCCTTTTGGGTGTTGCTCGTCTCGGCGGCGCTGACCTCGTTCTACTCCTGGCGGCTGATCTTTCTCACCTTCCACGGCGAGAGCCGCGCCGATCCCCACACCTTCGAGCACGCCCATGAGAGCCCGCCCGTCATGCTGTGGCCGCTCTACATCCTGGGCGCGGGCGCGGTGTTGGCGGGGGTCGAGTTCTACGGCGATTTCGTCGGCTATAGTGAGGACGCCTTCTGGGCCGGCTCGATCTTCAACCTCATCCCCGAGGGCGAGAAGGGCATCTTAGAGGCTGCCCATTACGTGCCCGATCTAGTCAAAGCCTCGCCGTTCCTCGCCATGCTGGCAGGGCTGTTCGTCGCCTGGCGCTTCTACATCGTCAACCCAGCGCTGCCCGCCACCCTGGCGCGCCGTCTGCCGGGGGTGCATGCCTTCCTGCTCAACAAGTGGTACTTCGACGAGCTTTACGACGCCGTCTTCGTGCGCCCGGCCATGTGGCTTGGCCGCGTCTTCTGGCGCAATGGCGACGGGGCCACCATCGACGGTGCCATCGACGGCCTCTCCATGGGGCTGATGCCGCGCCTCACCCGCTTTGCCGGGCGGATGCAATCGGGGTATCTGTTCCATTATGCGTTCGTCATGCTGATCGGGCTCTCGGCGCTCATCACCTGGTTCGCCCTCGGGAGCCTCTGAGCATGGCCGATACCAACCTGCTGACGCTGATCACCTTCTTTCCGCTGATCGCGGCGTTGGCGCTGATCGTCTTTCTGCGCGGCGACGACGAGGCGTCCAACCTCAACGCCAAACGCCTGGCGCTGCTCACCACCTCGGCCACCTTCCTGCTGTCACTCGCCGTGCTGACCGGCTTCGACCCCGAAAACCCCGACTTCCAGTTCGTCGAGGAAGGGGTCTGGATCGGCGGGCTGACCTACAAGCTCGGCGTCGATGGGCTGTCGCTGCCGTTTGTGATGCTGACCACCTTCTTCATGCCGCTGGTGATCTACGCCTCCTGGGGCGTGACCACCCGCGTCAAGGAGTACATGGCGGCGTTTCTCATCCTGGAGGCGCTGATCCTCGGCGTGTTCGTCTCGCTCGATCTGATCTTGTTCTATCTGTTCTTCGAGGCCGGACTGATCCCGATGTTCCTGATCATCGGCATCTGGGGCGGCGTGCGGCGCATCTATGCGGCGTTCAAGTTCTTCCTCTACACGCTGCTCGGCTCGTTGCTGATGCTGGTGGCGATGATCTACATGTTCTACGATGCCGGCACTACCGACATCGCCGCTCTGCTCAACCACAGCTTTTCCACCGCGCCCCTGGATGTCCTGGGCTACACCGTGCCGGGCGGCGTACAGACGCTCCTTTGGCTGGCGTTTTTCGCCTCCTTTGCCGTCAAGATGCCGATGTGGCCGGTCCACACTTGGCTGCCCGATGCCCACGTCCAAGCGCCCACGGCGGGCTCGGTGGTGCTGGCGGCGATCTTGCTCAAGATGGGCGGCTACGGCTTTCTGCGCTTTTCGCTGCCCATGTTCCCGGTCGCCTCCGAACTCTTGACCGGCTTCGTGTTCTTCCTCTCGGTCGTGGCCATCGTCTACACGTCGCTGGTGGCCCTGATGCAGGAGGACATCAAAAAGCTCATCGCCTACTCCTCGGTCGCGCACATGGGGTTTGTCACGCTCGGCATCTTCGCCGCCAACCAGCAAGGCATCGACGGCGCCATGTTCCAGATGATCTCGCACGGGTTTATCTCGGGGGCGCTGTTTTTGCTGGTCGGCGTGATCTACGACCGCACTCACACCCGCGAGATCGCAGCCTTTGGCGGCTTGGCCGAGCGCATGCCGATCTACGCCGCGGTGATGCTACTCTTTACCATGGGCAACGTTGGCCTGCCCGGCACCTCGGGCTTTGTTGGCGAGTTCCTGACCATGATGGGCGCCTTCCAGGTCTCCAAGCTCGCCACCATCGGGGCTGCGACCGGGGTGATCCTCTCGGCGGCCTATGCGCTTTGGCTCTACCGCCGCGTGGTCTTTGGTGCGCTGATCCGACGCCAGACACTGGCCACCATCGCCGATATGGACACCCGCGAGCGCCTGGTCATTGCGCCGCTGGTGGTGGCGACGCTCTTGCTCGGGGTCTATCCGAGCCTCGTCACCGATCTGTTTGCGCCCTCGGTCGAGGCGCTGGTCGAAAACGTCGAAGACGCCCGCCTGGCCGCAGCCGAGGCCAGCCAAGCCGCCGAGGCCGCTGCCAGCCTGGGCGTTATCTTACCGGAGCGCCCATGAGCCTCGACTTCACCCTCGCCCTGCCCGAAATCGTCATGGCCGTCGGCGCCATGGCGTTGCTGATGTTTGGCGCTTGGGGCGGCGAGGAAACCCAAAAGCAGCGCTGCGTCACCCTGGCCGCGAGCCTGATGATCGGTGTTGGGCTTTGGATCGCCACCCAGTCCGGCCCGCCCCAAGCCGGGTTTTCCGGCGCCTTCGTGGTCGATGCCTTCGGGCGCTTTGCCAAGGTGGTGATCCTGCTCTCCTCTGGCGCCATGTTGCTGCTGGGCGCCCCCTATCTGGAACGGCGCGGCATTCTGCGTTTCGAGTATCCGGTGCTGATCGTGCTGGCCACGCTCGGCATGATGATGATGGTGTCCTCCGGCGGTCTGATCGCGCTCTACGTCGGGCTGGAACTGCAATCGCTCGCCCTTTACGTCATCGCCGCCTTCAACCGCGACAGCGCCCGCTCGACCGAAGCGGGCCTCAAGTATTTCGTGCTCGGCGCGCTGTCCTCGGGGTTGTTGCTCTATGGCGCCTCGCTGATCTACGGCTATACTGGCTCGGTCAATTTCGCCATCATTGCAGGTGTTGTCGCCCAGGAGGGCGTCAGCCTTGGCCTCACCTTCGGGTTGGTCTTCGTCTGCGCGGCACTGGCCTTCAAGATCTCGGCTGCGCCCTTCCACATGTGGACCCCCGATGTCTATGAGGGCTCGCCCACACCCGTAACAGCCTTCTTCGCCACCGCGCCCAAAGTCGCAGCGGGCACCCTGTTCGCGCGCGTCCTCTTCGACGGCTTTGCCGATGCCGTCAGCGACTGGCAGCAGATCCTGGTGTTCAGCGCCATCGCCTCGATGTTTCTCGGCTCCATCGCCGCCATCGGCCAGACCAACCTCAAGCGCCTGATGGCCTATTCCTCC
>JBCDHK010000165.1:0-7940 GCA_038750185.1 Pseudomonadota bacterium | reverse complement strand
GCGGCGCGCGTAGCAGACATCCTGCCCGAATACCCAAGCCCGGCGGTGCTCAGCGTGCCGCGTTATGGCGCGTTGTTTCCAGGGGCGCACTTTGGCGATGCTACCGCACCGCCGTCCGATCCGCTGACCCAAGCCCTCGGCCCGGCGGCGCGTCCGGAGTTGTCGGGCGCCTCCAACGCCTGGGCCGTCGATGCCAGTCGTTCGTCCTCGCGCCATCCATTGCTGGCGAGCGATCCCCATCTCTGGCTCTCGGCGCCCGGGGTCTGGTATCTGGCCGATCTCGGCGCCGAGGGGCTGAGCGCCATCGGCGGGACGCTGCCTGGCGTGCCCTTGGTGTTGATCGGACACAACACCCGCCTCGGCTGGGGACTGACGACCGCCAATGTGGATGACCAGGACCTGTTCATCGAGCAACTCAACCCCTCCGATCCCAATCAGTATCTCACCCCCCTCGGTTGGGCCGATTTCGAGACCCGCCGCGTGCGCATCGAGGTGGCTGGGGGGGAGGCCCTGGTCGAGACCGTGCGCGCCACCCGCCATGGCCCCGTCTTGGGCGAAGACATGCTGGGCGAGGGCTCGGTCACGCCCGAGGGCTATGTCGCGGCACTGGCTTGGACGGCGCTTGTCGAAGAAGACCGCAGCTACTCTGCCGCGCTCGATCTGATGCGCGCTGAGAGTATCGAGGCGGCGATCGAGGCGGCAGCCGGAGTGGTTGCGCCTGCGCAGGTGTTGACGTTGGCCGATGAAAGCGGCGTGGCGTTGCACATGGCCGGGCGCGTGCCGCGGCGCAGTCCCGATAGTGCCGCGCGCGGGCGCATCCCGGCGCCGGGATGGAAATCGGAGAACGACTGGCAGGGTTTTTTTCCAGCAAGCGCCGCGCCCTCGGTCGTCAGCCCCGAAGAGGGTGCCGTTGCCACCGCCAACAATCGCCTAAGTGACGCCCCCTTCCCCCGCCACATCAGCCACGACTGGGCACCACCCTATCGCATTCGCCGCCTTGAGAAGGAGCTGGCCGAGCGCCGCTTCCATTCGCGCGACAGTTTCCAAGCGCTGCAAAACGACACCGTCTCCGAGATGGCGCGCTCGGTCGTGCCGCTGATTGCCCGCGATCTCTGGTGGCGCGAGGGCCAGCCCGCCGCCTCAGGGCAGCGCGCCGAGGCGCTGGCGCTCTTGGCGGAGTGGAACGGCGAGATGGACCGCCACAGCCCCGAGCCGCTGATCTTTCTCGAATGGATGCGCTGGCTGACCCGGCGTTTGGCTCTCGACGAATTGGGTGGGCTGTTGGCCCAGGTCTCGGGCCCGCGCCCGGTGTTTGTCGAGCGGGTGTTTCGCGATGTGGATGGCGCGGGCATCTGGTGTGATATTGATAAGACCCCCCAGATCGAGCCCTGTTCGCTGGCCGCCGAGCAGGCTTTGGACGATGCGCTGACCCGCCTGACGCGCGATTATGGCTCGGACATTGCGGGCTGGCGCTGGGGGGAGGCGCATTCGGCAATCCATCGCCATATGCCATTTGGCTTTGTGCCGGGGCTCGGGCTGTTGTTCAACATCGAGCACGAGACCTCGGGCAGCAACCACACCCTGATGCGCGGGGCGGGAGAGGGCGGTGAGCGCGACCCATTTCGCAACGTGCATGCGTCGGGGCTGCGCTTGGTGCTCGATTTTGCCGATCTCGATCGCTCGCTGGGGATGATCTCGACCGGGCAGAGCGGCCATCCGTTTTCGCAGTGGTATGACCATCTGGCCGATGCGTGGGCGCGCGGCGATGCCATCGCGCTCTCGCGGAGTATGGAGGAGGCGCGCAGCGGCTCAGTCGGCACTCTGAGGGTACTGCCGCGTGCGACACCTTGAGGGACGGCCCGGCGCATCGGGCCGCTCTCACGGGTCTAGAGCCTCAGAAGCGGCGGCCCTCACGCATGGCTTCCTCAGCCACGACCATGGCGGCGCGCCAGGGGGCAGCCCACATCATCGCGACCATGCCAAAGCCCTGGAGCATGGCAGCAGGGTCGGCAAAGCTGAAAGGCTCGGCGTAGGTTTGGCTGGCCGTCTGATCTTTGGAACGGGCTGGCATGGGCAACTCCTAACTTCGGTTTCTGTCCGTCGGTTCCATTTGAGAAGGCTCGGGTTTGCCCAAGCTCGACCATTGGTAGCTTCCAGTCGTGCGTTTGTGGTGCGACGCACATAAATTATCCAGGTGCTATCTGTCTAGCAATATCCTGTCTGTAAGCCTGAAATGCGACAGAATCCGCGGTTTCAAGGGGAGAACGTCAGATTAATGTGATTTTTTAGTCACGTAAATAACGCTTAAGACCCCCACCCGAGGGCAGGGGTCTTTCGCAGTGCGACAAAGGGTTTCAGTGCTCTGGGGTACCGTGGCGCCGCAACTCACGCGCTGCGTGTTCGCTTTGAAAACGTTTCGAATCGCTCTGGTGACCATACCAGGGTGCACCGCATGCACCCCACCCCGCGCCCAGCTGAGCGCTCAGCCAAACATGTCATGGCAAAGCTCTAAGGCCGAGACCAGTTTGTCGACTTCCTCGCGCGTGTTGTAGAGGCCGAAGGAGGCGCGGCAGGTGGCGCTGACACCCAGATGCGTCATCAGCGGTTGGCAACAGTGGTGGCCCGCGCGCACGGCAATGCCCTTGCGGTCGATCACGGTGGAGATGTCATGCGGGTGGGCGCCGCCTTGCATGGTGAACGAAAAGATCGCGCCCTTGCTCTCTGAATTGCCGTGGATTTGCAACCAGTTGAGCCCACCCAGGCGCTCTTGTGCATAATCGCGCAAATCGCGTTCGTGGGCGGCGATGTTGTCCATGCCGAGGCTTTGCATGTAATCGAGCGCCGCACCAAGGCCGATCATCTGGACGATGTTGGGCGTGCCGGCTTCGAACTTATGCGGGCCGTCGTTATAGGTGATGTGGTCCTTGTGGACATCGCGGATCATGTCGCCGCCGCCCTTGAAGGGACGCATCTCGGCCTGGCGCTCGCGCGCAATGTAGAGCGCGCCCGAGCCCGAGGGCCCGTAGAGCTTGTGCCCGGTCACGACATAGAAATCGACGCCGAGATCAGCCACATCGACGGGCATGTGCACCGAGGCCTGACAGCCATCGAGCAACACCGCCACACCCCGCGCGTGCGCGATCTCGACGATGCGTTTGGCCTCGGTCACGGTGCCGAGCACGTTGGACATATGCGGCAGCGCGATGAGCTTGGTGCGCTCGGTGATGGCATCGGCAACCTGCTGGGGATCGAGATCGCCGCGCGCATCCACATCGAGCCACTTCAACACCGCGCCATGGCGCTCGCGCATGAAATGCCAGGGCACGATGTTGGCGTGGTGGTCCATGACCGTGAGGATGATCTCATCGCCAGGCGCGATCTGGGGCTCCAGCCAGCCGTGGGCGACCAGGTTGAAGCCCTCGGTGCCGTTGGCGACAAACACGATCTCGTCCTCATGGTGCGCACCGAGAAAGCGCGCCACCTTCTCACGCACGCCCTCAAACGCTTCGGTGGCGATGGTCGAGAGGGTGTGCAGGCCGCGGTGGACGTTGGCGTAGTTTTGCGCGTAGGCCTCGGCCATGGTGTCGATCACCACCTGGGGCTTTTGCGCGGAGGCGCCGTTGTCGAGATAGACCAGATCGCTGCCATGCACTTGGCGCGACAGGATCGGGAAATCGGCGCGGATTTTCGCGACGTCGTACATGATGGCACACGCTTTCCTGTTTCAGGGCCTGTTCTCGGGCCTGTTTGGGGCGTTCTGCTTGCAGCGCATTGGCACGGGGCGCGCGCGCGCGCGCTCGCCGGTGGGACGGCTCGGGCCTCTTTAGCCGGGCGGAGACACGACCAGCGAAATCAGGACCGAGGCGCCCAGAGCAAGGCCGAGCGTGGTCGCCAAGACCATCCTGACCGAGCGAAATCCATGCACCGCCGCGACAGCGCCTGCGAACACCACAACACCTATGCCCGCAACGCCAATCAACAAGACCAGCGACAATAGTTCCCAGGCATTGCCCTCCTCACCAAGGCCGAGAAACGCCACAACACCAAGCGGTGAGAGCCAGCTGGTGACATAACTATACCACGCAACGGCCGTGATCGAGCGATCCAGCGTGCCAGTGCCGCCAAACAAGCGTCCAACGCCGAATACCAGCCCCGACAGCAGCAAGAACAACAGCGCGTGCGTAAACAGCCCCGAGATATGCCAGGGCACGATCCCTACCTCCCCCGCACCGCGTGGATTGGCTAGCGCTACCGAGACCAGCGCTTGGACCAGATAGGCGACAAGCACCAGCCCCAACGTCGCCTCAAGGCCAGGGTCGGTGGAAAGAACCCGCTCAGTGGAGCGCCGCGGCGCACGCAAGCCCTCCAAGATGGGCGCGAGATAGGCGGTCATACCGTTGTCCCGTCTGAAACCCCGGTCAATCCAGCAGGCTGTTGCTGCGGTCTCCGGGGGATTTGCTTCGTCCGGGGCGCGTGCACTCGCGCGAAACCCCTCTCAGATCTGGCGCATCGCCTCGACCAGGGCCTGACCATAGCGCGCAAAGAGCCAGAGCCCAGTGACGAGTAGCACCACCGTCATCACCGAGAACGTGATGAAGACGTTGGAGGTGCGCTCAAACCGGTGCGCTTCGGCGACGCCGGCTGAGAGAAAATAGACGAAGGCGACCACCCCGATCAACAGCGGCGGCCAAGCTAAGAGCGGTTCGGCAAAAATCGGATAGAGCGGTTCGAGATGGGCAAAGCCAGCCCCGATCAGTGCGCCGAATACACCGACGGGCGCTGCAACCAGCGAAGCCCAGAACACGGCGGTGCGGGTGGCCTGCCAGGATGCCGTACCACCGAAGGCCCAGCCCCCGACACAAACCAGCGCCGAGAAGATATAGAGCGTCAGCGTGCGGATCAGCAGAACGGCAATCAGCCAGAGCCCGATCTCCAGTGGTAGCGACTGTTGGGCCGCAGAGGAGGGCGAGACCACCAACTGGACGCCGCGGGCGAGAAAGAAAATCAGATCGGAGAACAGCACGAAAAACAGCAGCCGCGCTTCGCTAGGGCGCTCCTCGATCAGGGCGCGGGTGGTGTGGCGCATATCGGCATAAGAGAGGCGCATGCGCGCCCAGAGCGACATGCCGCTGAGCGGTTCGAGTTCCTGGACCACATCGGAAAGATGCACGTCGGGAAGATCGCTCTCGTGGAGACTATGGTCGCTCATACCCGGGTTGTCCGCTCTTCTGACTGCTGTGGCGAGACCTGTACTGGATGTGCAACTTACACGATTGCAGTCAAGAATTAAATCCCGAAAAAAATGAGTGCGCTTTGCGGTTTGGCAAGCATAACTTCAGATGCCAGCGCCGGACAGCACGGTAAACGCAATCGCGCCCAGGATCGGCACCAGTACCAGCGATGAGATGACCAAGCCGTTGCGAAAGCCGTGCGCTTCGGCAAAGCACTGGCCGATAGCATAGACAAAAGCCAGAAACCCAAGGCTTTTCAGCATATCGGTCAGGACAAGCGGCAGATAGGGTGTGGCGAGCATGGCGGCGATGGTGGCGACCAGGGCAGGGGGCATGACCACCAGCAAACACCACGCCATGGCGGCGCGGCTGTCGGCGCCCGAGCCCTTGCCACCAAAGAGCCGGGCCAGGAGATGGGCGAAGAGGGCTGCGAGATAGACCAGCAGCATCCAGAACAGGGTCGAGAACACCAGCCCCGAGAGCAGCGTGACCTGCATGGCGGCGGGATCGGCCCCGGCCTGGGCTGGGGCTAGGGTCTGTTGGGCCAGAATGCTGAGATAGACCAGCAGCCCCGAGACCAGCACCATGACCAGGATCTGGGTCTCATCAGGCCGGCGCGCGAGCACCCAGCGCATGGAGGCGCGCATGTCGGCCCAGGCGGTGAAGACGCGGGCGGAGAGACCCCCGCCCACCACGGAACCGGCACCGCTCATGGGGTCAGGCCTCGGCGGGCTCGGCAGCGCGTGCTGCCATCCAGGCCGCAAGCTCGGCGCGCATGGCCTCGGAGAGCGCCTCGTCCTCGATCTCCAGGATCGCTTCCTCGACAAAGCTCATCACCAGTAGCGCTTCGGCCTCGGGGCGGGGCACGCCGCGCGAGCGCAGGTAGAACAGCGCCGTCTCATCAAGCGCACCGGTGGTCGAGCCGTGCGAGCAGGCGACATCATCGGCATAGATCTCCAACTCGGGCTTGGCCGAGAACTCGGCGCCCTCGGAGAGCAGCACCGATTGGGAGATCTGATAGCCATCGGTCTTTTGCGCGCCGGGGCGTACGAAAATCTTGCCCTGGAAGATCGACTTGGCGCGGTCAGCCAGCACGCTCTTGAACACCTGCCGGCTTTCGCAGCGCTCGCCGGTGTGGGTGACGAATACGGTATTGTCGGTGTGGGTTTTGGCGCGGGCGACTATGGCACCGGCGATGTGGGAGGAGGCGTCGTCGCCTTGGAGTTCGGTGACGACCTCGTTGCGGGTCAGCGTGCCGTCGGCGGTGAGGGTGAAGGTCTTGAAGTTGGCCCCCTCGGCGATGCGCGCAAACACATGCGTCGCGGTGGCGGCTTCGGGCGCGCGCTGGACACGGACGTGGCGGAAGAAGGCGCCCGGTGCCAGATCAACCTCCAGGCAGGTGTTGGAGGCGGTGCCCGATTCGAGCACGGTCAGGGAGCTGCCACTCTCAACGCGCACCAGATGACGCACGAGGCCGGTGCCCTCACCGATCTGGGACTGGACGAGGTGGATCGGCTCGGCGACCTCACCGGTGACGTGCAGCGCAAGCCCTTCAGTCGCGGCGGCAGTGTTGAGGCAGGCGAGTGGGCGGGCGACCTTCTCCTGGCCTGCCGTCTCCAACGTGCCGAACAACTCACGAAACACGGTGATGTCTTGGGACAACACCTCACGCAAAGGCGCAGCGCTAAGGCCGGGCTGGGCGAGATCGTCGGACAGATCGGCGCGCTGGCACCCGTTGACAAAGCGCACGCGCCGCGCCGGGATCGCTGCGAAGGGATCGGGGGTGTCCGTTGCCTCTGCATCGACGGGCAGCAGGGCCAGCGGTGCGGTCAGCTGCGAAGGATCGGTATACTTCCAGTACTCGTCACGCTTGATCGGTGCACCTGCATCGAGAAACCGCGCTCGCGCGCGCGCCCTGGCATCGCGTACCCATGATGCCTCACCCTCGGGCAGCGGCAGGGCGGCCAGCATGGCCTCGGCGGTTTTGCGTTTGTGGTCGATCTGCTTGGCAGTGAGCATGGCCGTCCCCCTTAGGCGCTTTGCTTGAGGAAAGCATAGCCCTCGGTCTCGACGCGGTGGGCAAGCTCCGGCCCGCCGGTCTCGACGATGCGGCCATCGGCCATGATGTGGACGATGTCGGGCACGATGTGATCGAGCAGGCGTTGGTAGTGGGTGATGACCAGGAACGAGCGCTCAGGGCTGCGCAGCGCGTTGACGCCTTGGGAGACCAGCTTCATGGCGTCGACATCGAGGCCCGAGTCGGTCTCGTCGAGGATGCAGAGCTTGGGCTCTAGGACAGCCATCTGTAAGATTTCGTTGCGCTTTTTCTCACCGCCCGAGAAACCGACATTGACGGGACGCTTGAGCATCTCGGCGTTGATCTCCAGCTCCTTGGCCTTGGCGCGCACCAGCTTGAGGAAATCGGGCGCCGAGATTTCCTCCTCGCCGCGGGCCTTGCGCTGGGCGTTCATGGCGGTGCGTAGGAACACCATATTGCCCACGCCCGGGATCTCGACCGGATACTGAAACGCCAGAAACAAGCCAAGGGCGGCGCGCTCATCAGGCTCCATGTCGAGAATGTCTTCGCCGAGCAGCGTGGCGCTGCCCTCGGTCACCTCATAGCCCTCGCGCCCGGAGAGCACATAGGAGAGCGTCGACTTGCCTGAGCCGTTCGGCCCCATGATGGCGTGGACCTTGCCCGGCTCCATG
>JBCDHK010000164.1:0-7964 GCA_038750185.1 Pseudomonadota bacterium | reverse complement strand
GGATCAGCCACCACCGCGCCCACCCAGCCAAGCCAGTTGCGCGGCGCCACCCCGGAGGCACTGAAGTGGCTCGGATCGCCCACATCATAGGAGATCAGCGCCAGCCCGAGCAGTAAGCCGACGACCAGAAAGCCCACCCCCCAGAGTTCGACGAGGCGGCGCGTCAGTGCTTCGCGGATCTCCGACCCCGCCAACGGCAGCATGGACCCTTCGCCGAAAAACAGCGCCATGGCGCGCCCTCCCGTTCGGGCGGGGTGGCCCCCCGCGTGGAATTACGCTGCCCCGCCGGGCAGATACGTCAATGTGCCAACACGCCAGCAACCGCCTCCAGACCGCGCTGGACGTCCACCGCGGGCGCAACCAGGGCAAGGCGCAGGTAGTCGGCGCCGGGGTCTTGGCCGCCAAGCCACGCGGGCGCCGGGCGCGACAGGTATTGTCCGGGCAGTGCCTTGACCCCGGCTTCGCGCCAGAGGTCGAGGGCGACACGTTCGCCGTCGCCCACCCTGAGCCAAAGGAAAAACCCGGCCTCGGGCGAGGTGAAGCCTGGCAGGTTGCCCAGGATCTTGTCGGCCAGGTCGAACTTTTCGCGATAGAGCGCGCGGTTGGCCTCGACGTGGGTCTCATCGGCCCAGGCGGCGGCGGCGGCGTGTTGGGCTGGGATCGGCAGCGGTGCGCCAGCATAGGAGCGCAGTTGCAAAAGACGCGCGCGGTTTTCAGGCCCGGTGCAGAGAAACCCCGAGCGCAGCCCCGCCAGATTGGAGCGCTTGGAGAGCGAGTGAAACACCACCAGCCGCTCCGGATCGGCGCCGATGGCCGAGGCGACTTCCAACGCCCCAGTGGGCGGTGCATCGCGATAAATCTCCGAATAGCACTCATCGGCCAGGATGCAGAAGTCGTAGGTCTCGGCCAACTCCAACAGGCGCTGCCAATAGGCGTGCGAGGCGACCGCCCCCTGGGGATTAGCCGGCGCGCAGATATAGACCAGCGCGGTGCGCGCGAGCAGCGCCTCCGGGAGTGCTGCGTAATCGGGTAGATGCCCGGTCTCTGCGGTGGCGGGCACATAGACCGGCTCGGCCCCCGCCGTCAGCGCGGCAACGGCATAGCACTGGTAGAACGGATTGGGCATGAGCACCGCCGGGCGCGCGCCGTTCTTCTCCTCAGGACACAGCGCCAAACAAGCGTTGAACAGCCCCTCGCGAGTGCCGTTGAGCGGCAGGACCGAGCGTTCGGGATCGCAGTAGGCCGCCGACACACCATAGCGCCGCGCCAGCCAGTCCGAGATCGCCATGCGCAGGGCCGCCAGCCCCTCATTGGGCGGGTATTTCGAAAAGGCGGCAGTGTGCTCGGCCAGCACCGGTCCGATGAAATCCGGCACAGCGTGTTGGGGCTCGCCGATGGACATCGCCGTCTCGGGCCCGCCGGGAGGCGTACCGTCCAGGAGGCGCCTGAGCCGCGGAAACGCGTACTCGGGCAGCTCCGAAAACTTGGTCGGATACTGCATCGTTGACCTGCTATCGCCTTGTGCCGGTGTCTAACGCACCGTGTCTACCACATATGGTAGCCGATGGGGGGGCGAAGGTCCACCCCGGCTCAGAGCAACACGCGCTCCAGATACCGCCCCGCCGCGATCAACGCGTCCTCGCCCCCGGGCGGGCCAAACAGCATCAAGCCGCAGGCAGGCTCGGGCAGGGGCAGGGTGAGCGCCGAGAGGCCCAGCATATTGGCCAGCCGCGTGTTGCGCAGCGCCAGCAGGTTGCGCTCGGTGTAGTAGGCGTCATCTTCGGTGAGGCGCTGGTTTTCGGGGGGCAGGCAGGGCACGCTCGGCAGGGCGATCAGACCATGGCTGCCAAGGCGCTCGATCAGACTGGCGCTCAGGGCTGCGTATTCGGCCCGCGCGGCGCGGTCGGCCTCGGGCGTAAGGGTTGCGCCTTGGCGAAAACGGCGCTCGATGGGCGAGTACATCACACCCGGGTTGGCTTGGATGGTCGCCCCCCAATGCGCCCAAGCCTCGTAGGTGACCAGCGGGCTCAGCCGTGCGGCGATCTCGAAGGCCTGGGCGAACTCGGGTACGGGCCTGCGCGCGAGGGTGGCCCCCGCCGCCGACAGACGCGCCAACGCAGCCTCGAATGCGGCCAAGGGCGCCGCATCGCAGCCTTCGAGCACCGTAGTCTCGGCAATGAGCAAGCGTGGCGCAGGGGCAACCTCCGCCGTCACCGCCTTGCCCGTCAACGCCGCAAGCAACAACGCGGCGTCCTCGACCGTGCGCGTCAGTGGCCCGATCGTATCGAGGCTGGCCGCCAACGGCACCACGCCCTCGGTGGGGATCAGCCCCGCCGTCGTCTTGAGCCCGACCAAGCCATTCCAGGCCGCCGGGATGCGCACCGAGCCGCCGGTATCCGAGCCGATGCCAGCCCCAGCCAGCCCCAGCGCGACCGAGGCCGCCGCCCCCGAACTCGACCCCCCCGGCGCATGCCCTGGCATCAGCGCATTGGGCGCGGTCGCGGCCATGGGATTGAGCCCGAGGCCCGAGAACGCCAGTTCGCTGAGGTGGGTCTTGCCAAGGCAGACCAGCCCCGCCTGACCGGCTTGTGTGAGCACCGGCGCATCGCGCGCTGGCACGCGGCCCTCCAGCAGACGGCTGCCGGCCTCCGTCGCTATCCCGGCGGTATCGACATTGTCCTTCCAGGAGATCGCCACGCCGTCGAGCGGTCCGTGGCGCTGACCCGTGCGCGCGCGCTCTGCTGCTGCTGCCGCCTCGGCCCGGGCGCGCTCGGGGGTGAGGCGGGCATAGACGTTGGCGCTCTCGGCATGGGCAGTGGCGGCATCGAGATACGCCTCGGCCAGATCGCGCGGGTCGAGCTGCCCCGCACCGATCGCCGCTCCTTGTGCTTTGATGTCAACTGTTGTCCACTCGGCCATGACAGCCCCTCCCCATCGCGATACATCTGCCTAGACAGTCGACAAGCCGGGGCGGAGTGTAAAGCCATGAGCGAGACCATCCACGATGTCGCCATCATCGGCGGCGGGCTGATCGGGCCAGCGTTGGCCTTGGCGCTACACGGCGTGGGGTTTCGCGTCGCCGTGCTCGATGGGGCGCCGGTCGCGACCCGCGGTGCGCCGGGTTTTGATGGGCGCGCCTATGCCGTGGCGCCCGCCTCGCGCCACCTGCTGCAGGCCATCGGCGTTTGGGCGCGCATTGAGGCCCACGCCCAGCCCATGCGTGATATCGTGGTGGGCGAGGGGCCGGGCTCGCCCCGCCTCTTGCATTTCGATCCGCGCCTGATCGGGGCCGACAAAAACGGCTGGATGATCGAGGATCGCCACCTGCGCGGCGCCCTGCTCGATGCGTTGCGCGAGGCGGGTATCGCGCAGATCGCCCCAGCCCGCGTCGAGCGCGCCGAAGCGGGGCCGGGCACGACACAGCTGCATCTGGCGGGAGGCGATACGGTGCGCGCGCGCCTTGGCGTGGTAGCTGCCGGGCGCCGCCCCGCCCTTGCCGCCCAAGCTGGGATCGGCCGCATCGGCTGGCCCTATCGCCAGACCGGTCTCGTCAACGCCATCGAGCACGAGCACGACCACCAGGGGCTCGCCCACCAGTCGTTCTTTCCGGGGGGGCCGTTTGCTGTCTTGCCGCTGCCAGGGCGGCGTTGCCAGATCGTCTGGTCCGAGACCGCGGCGCGGGCCAAAGCGCTCGCCCGCCTCGACGATACCGCCTTTGCGGGCGTGCTGCGCGAGCGTATCGGTGAGCGTTTGGGGGCTCTACGCCTGATCGGGAGGCGCTGGGCTTATCCGCTCGATCTGTCGCTGGCCGAGCGCTACTGCGCGCCCAGGCTCGCCTTGGCAGGCGATGCCGCCCACGGCATCCATCCCATTGCGGGCCAAGGCATGAACCTCGGCCTGCGCGATGTGGCGGCCCTGACCGAGGTGCTGGCCGAGGCCGCCGGTATCGGCGAGGACATCGGCGACGAGCGTGTCCTCAGGCGCTACCAGCGCTGGCGGCGCTTTGATGCGGTGAGTTTCTCGCTGGCCATGGACGCGCTCAACCGGTTGTTCTCCAACGACAGCAGCGCGCTCTCGGCGCTGCGCCGGGCAGGGCTGGCCGCCGTGCAGGCGCTACCGGGCGCGCGACGGACGTTCCTGCGCGAGGCATCGGGCGAGATGGGGGAGGTGCCTAAACTATTGCGCGGTGTGCCGCTCTGAAGTGATTTCCAGCCAACCTGCCCAGGTTGGCGGTTAAGAAATCGCGTCAAAATAGAGACTTAGAGCATGCCACTTGATCGCGACGGATCGCAACATGCTCCGAGCATGCTCAGTCGTCCAGATCGCGGCGCACGCGCTCGTCGGCAAAGAGCGCGCGGGTTTCGTCCATTCGATCAAAACTCTCGTCGAGCACAAAGCGCAGATCGGGGGCGTATTTGAGCCGCACCTCGCGCATCACCGCGCGCTTGAGCTCACCCTTGGCCTTGGCCAGCGCCTCCAGCGTCACCTCGCGATCGGCCCCGCCAAGCGGCATGACATAGACCGTGGCCTGACGCAGATCGGGACTGGTGCGCACTTCGCCGATGGTGATCGATTTGCCGGACAACTCGGGCACATGCAGATCACCGCGCGCGAGCACATCGGCCAGCACCCGCCGGATCAGCTCGCCCACCCGCAGCATGCGTTGGCTCGGCGCTTTGGTGCTGGCGCGGGGACGGGCACGCTCGGCCATCACGCCTCGCCCTCCCAGTAGTCGACCGTCTCGCCAAGGCGCGAGGCGTGGCGAAAGCCGGTCTCGCCGGGGCCGAGTGCAGCGCGCCCGACCAGCGTCACGGTCTTGGCGCTGTCGGGATAGACCATGACCTCGGGCTGGTGCATCGAGGACAAACAGAGATAGACCAGATCGACCGCGCCGGTATTGAGCAGCTGATGCGCCGTCTCGGCACCGCCTGCCGGACAGCCGATCAGATCGCCCGCCTCGACCGCAAAGCGCTCAGGCCCAAGGCGCATCTCACCGTTGCCTTCCAGGATGACATACATCTCGTCATTGGCCAGATGGGCGTGAAAGGGCCAGGCCTTGTTGCCAGGCGGCACGCGCATCAGCTGGGCGCCAAGATGGCCAAGCCCCACCTTCTGCGCCACCGCGGCACGAGTATGTGCGAATACCCCACCCCGGGCCGACGGCACACCCTCGACCTCGCCAAGCTTCACCCGATGCGCCCGCGCGGCCTCGCTCATGCCAGGGTGCGCTGCACCGTCTCGCGCTCGAAGATCTCGATGACGTCGTCCTCGCGGATGTCCTCGTAGTTCTCGAACGCCATGCCGCATTCCTGGCCGACCTGAACTTCCTTTACCTCGTCCTTGAAGCGTTTGAGCGTCTTCAGCGTGCCCTCGTGGATCACCACGTTGTCGCGCAGAAGCCGCACGCCCGCCGAGCGCCGCGCCACACCCTCGCTGACCTCGCAGCCCGCGACCTTGCCGATGCCCGAGACCTTGAACACCTGCTTGATGCGCGCATAGCCGATGAAGCTCTCGCGCACTTCGGGGCTGAGCAGGCCCTCGGCGGCGGCCTTCATGTCGTCGACCAGATCGTAGATGATCGAGTAGTAGCGGATCTCCACGCCTTTCTGGTTGGCCGACTGGCGCGCGGGCGCATTGGCGCGCACATTGAAGCCGATGATCGGCGCACCGGAAGCTTCCGCCAAGTTCACATCCGATTCGGTGACCGCGCCCACGCCGGAGTGGAGCACGCGCACGCGCACCTCCTCGTTGCCGAGCTTCTCCAGTGCCTGCACGATCGCCTCGGACGAGCCCTGCACGTCGGATTTGACCACGACGGGCAGTTCCTTGACGTCGGCGTCCGATTTGGCTTGGGCCAGCAGCTGATCGAGCGAGGCGCGGGTGCCGAGGGTGGTGAGCTTCTCGCGCGCCTTGCGCTGGCGATAATCCGAGATCTCGCGCGCTTTGGCCTCGTCCTCGACCACATTGAGCACATCGCCCGCCTCGGGCGTGCCGTTGAGACCCAAGACCTCGACCGGCACCGACGGCCCGGCTTCCTCGACGCGCTCGCCCTGATCGTTGACCAAGGCGCGCACCCGCCCCCATTGCTCACCGACGACGAAGATATCGCCAAGACGCAGCGTGCCGCGCTGGACGAGCACGGTGGCCACCGGCCCGCGGCCTACATCGAGCTTGGCCTCGATCACCGCACCCTCGGCAGCGCGCTCGGGGTTGGCCTTGAGATCGAGCAGTTCGGATTGCAGCACGATGTTCTCGACCAGACTGTCGAGGTTGGTGCCTTGGAGCGCCGAGACCTCCACATCGAGCACCTCGCCGCCCATGCCCTCGACCACCACCTCATGGCGCAGCAGATCGGTGCGCACTTTGGAGGGATCGGCGCCGGGGCGGTCGATCTTGTTGATGGCCACGATCATCGGCACTTCAGCCGCCTTGGCGTGCGAGATCGCTTCGATGGTCTGGGGCATCACGGCGTCGTCGGCGGCAACCACGAGGATGACGATATCCGTCACCTGTGCCCCGCGCGCGCGCATCGAGGTAAAGGCGGCGTGGCCCGGCGTGTCGAGGAAGGTGATCTTCTGTCCCGCCTCTGTGGCGATCTGATAGGCGCCAATGTGCTGGGTGATGCCGCCCGCCTCGCCCGCGACGACGTTGGTCTTGCGCAACGCATCGAGGAGCGAGGTTTTGCCGTGATCGACGTGGCCCATGATGGTCACGACCGGCGCGCGCGAGATTTGATCCTCGGCGCGGTCCTCGGCAGTGGCGATCGCGGTCTCGACATCGGCCTCGGAGACGCGGATGAACTTATGGCCGAACTCCTCGACGATCAGCTCGGCGGTCTCCTGGTCGATGGCCTGGTTCTGGGTGACCATCATGTCGTTTTTCATCAGCGCCTTGATGACGTCGGCGACGCGCTCGGTCATGCGGTTGGCCAGTTCCTGGACGGTGATGACGTCCGGCACTTTGACTTCGCGGAACACCTTTTCGCGCGCCTCCTGCTGGCCGCGGGACTTACGCTTGTCGCGCTCCTGGCGACGGCGCATGGCGGCGAGCGACTTCTGACGCCCGCCCTCGCCGTCTTCGCTAAGCTTGGAGATGGTCAGCTTGCCGGTGCGGCGCTTGTCGTCGCCGCGCCCGCGGGTGGTGGCGGGCTCATCTTTGCCTTTGGTCTTGCGCGGGGTCGCCACGCCGGGTTTGCGCGCGCGCAGGTCTTCAGCCTTATCCTCGGCGGAGCGGGTTGGGGCGGAGGTGCTCTCCTTGGGCTCGGGCTTGGGTTCGGCGCGCGAGATGATCTTGAGGCCGGGCATGCCGGGGCCGGGCGCTGGTGTGGCGCCGGCGGCGATCTCGGCGGCGCGGCGCGCTTGGATTTTGGAGCGCTCTTCAGCCTCGCGGGCCTCGGTTTCGCTGCGGTCTTTGGCCTCCTTCGCCTCGCGTGCGGCGGTCTCGGCAGCGGTTTCCTCGGCGGCGCGGGTTTCGGCGACGCGTTTGGCTTGCGCCTCTTCGGCAGCACGGCGTTCGGCCTCAGCCGCCTCGCGCACGGCGGCTTCTTCGGCGTCGCGCTTGCGCTGTTCGGCCTCTTCGGCAGAGCGCTTGGCTTCTTCTTCGCGGCGCGCGCGCTCGGCGGCTTCGGCGCGTTTGCGCTGTTCTTCCTCGGCTTTGCGGGCCTGCTTCAACGCTTCCAGGCGTCGGGCGTATTCCTCATCCGAGAGCGAGCGCAACATGGCCGGTTTGCCGCTGCGGCCTTGGCCTGAGCGCGCTTGGCGCGGCGTATCGCCTGCCGCACCTTGTGCGCCCGAGGAGCGTGGCGGGCGTGCGCCACCACCAGCCGTCTCGCTGACCGCGTCCTCGCGCGCGCGGGGTTTGGCAGTGCTGGCCTGACCGACGGCGGGTTTGGGCGCGGTTGTCGTGGTTGTGCCGGCGGCACCGCCCGCACTGGCCCCTGAGGCCCCTGGTGCCAGGACGCGTTT
>JBCDHK010000163.1:0-7998 GCA_038750185.1 Pseudomonadota bacterium | reverse complement strand
GCTGCGGGAGACGCCCGAGCCCGCCCTAGATGATTTTCGCCAGCGCGCCCTCGCCCTGCTCTGTGCTGCGGGCCTTGGCGGATTGCCTCAGCTCTCCGTCCCTGCCGGAGGTGTCGAGGGCGGGCCGGTCGGCCTCAGCCTGATCGGAGTACCCGGCGCAGACCGGGCGCTCATCGCCACCGCTGCGGCGGCAGGGCTGGAGGCCGCCCACTCCACTGGTTGAGGCGCGGCTGGCGGTAGAGCACCTCCTGCCCTCAACCGGCCCTCAACCGGTTCGACGCAATCCCCAGGCTGTACGGACTTCGCCACGGTGGGCCGCCAGCCACAACAGCGACGCCAGCGCCGGGCCAGTATTGACCGCGCCCGAAGCCGCCGCCGCCAAGGCGTCGTCGAGGGGCAGGACGATCGAGCGGATGTCCTCGTTTTCGACGGCCAAACCATGCACCCCGCCCGCCTGCGAAAGATCGGCCTCGCCCAGAAAGCTGACGATGAACTCGGCAGCCAGGCCCGAACTGGTGTAGTAGCGCCCGATCTCACGCGTGCGCCCGATCTCGACCCCCGCCTCCTCGATGGCCTCGCGCCGGGCCGTCGCCTCCGGATCGTCGTCGCCGTCGAGCAGTCCGGCCACCACCTCGATACACCACGGGTTGGGCGCGCCGCGGGCAAAGGCCGGGATGCGGAACTGCTCGATCAGCAGCACCCGGTCGGTGGCGGGGTCGTAGGGCAGCATGGTGACAGCATCGCCCCAGAGCACGGCAGTACGATTGACTGGTGCGCTCCAACTGCCGTCAAAGCGGCGATGGCGCAGGCGATACTCCTCGACCTTGAGAAAGCCGGTGTAGGGGTGGGCGATGCGCTCGACCTCGACCGCCTCGCGCCCCAAGCCGCTTGTGATGCCCTTTGGCGGCAGTGCCTCGGCCTTGGCGCGCGCACGTTGGCGGGCACGCACCATGATGCCGGGCCAGACGGTGTCGACGTCCTCGATGGCCAGGCTGTCATGATAGAGCATCAACTCGCGCGCCGCCTCCAGCGCCACGGCGCGGTCGTTCTTGGCCCACGCGGCGTAGTCCCAGGGCAGATCGGTGGTGGTGGGTTTGTCGGTGGCCAGGAAATACTGTGCCTCCACCGGACCGGCCTCGGTCTCGATGGTGATCGGCGCCAAGCCGTACTCGGCCTCCTCGAAAAAGCAGAGCCGGTCGAGATCGGCTTCGCTGGCCCCGAGCAACGCAACCCCCTCAGCGCGCGCGCCCGCGAGCGGGCGCAGCATGGGGTAGGCCAGCCCCGCCAAACGGCGCGTGGCATGGCCCGGCGCCGAGGCGCGCACGAGCGCCGTATCCGCCACCGCGCGCCCTAGCACGATCTCGGTCAACTCCCGGTCGCGCAGCGAACCGTAAAAGAAGATCGCCGTCGTCTCGCCCTCGGCCATGCCAAGCCTCCCATGCTGCCGGGGCGCGCTTTGGGCGTTTTACCCTGCTACGTCGCCCGCGTCCCAGTGTCTCGCCCAGCACCCCGTGAAACGTCCCCACCGTGCCCTATGTAGCCCGATTGAAACGACAGACGGGACCACATGGCGCATGTACGAAGAATTCTCCACCCTGCAGAATTCCTCAAAGCATCATCGCCGTCGGTGATCCGCTAAGCCGAAGGCCGCGTATACGATCACGATATGAACACCATGACCGAACACATGCCGACTTACCTTCCGCCCGAGGCTCTGCTGGCTGACTATGCCTGCGGCGCTGTCTCGCCTGGCGTAAGCCTGCTCGTCTCGGCCCATCTCGCCAAAGCGCAGCAGAGTGCCGCCACCGTCGCTCGTTTCGAGGCCATTGCCGGGGCACTGATTGTCGATGACCAGGCGGCTGAAATCGCGCCGTCGTCGCTCAATGCGGTGCTGAGCCGCCTCGATGCCGAGGACGATCTGTCCCCGCGTAGTCTGGAGGCTGGCCCGCTGCCCCAGCCGCTGATCGATGCGGTGGGGACCGACTTTAACAAAATCCCCTGGCGCTTTGCGCTGCCGGGTCTGTCCGAGCACATCCTCAAGGATTTCAGCGGCGAAGACGAGGAAGTCAGCCTGCTGCGCGGGCGCCCTGGCGTGCGCATTCCCCAGCATACCCACGAGGGTGAGGAGATGACGCTGGTGCTGACCGGCGCTCTGCAGGACGGCGGACGCATCTTCCGCGCCGGCGACATCGCGCTCAACGACGAAAATGACGACCACAAGCCGCGCATCGTTGGCACCGAGATCTGTCATTGCCTCGTGGTCAACACTGGGCGGCTGCGCTTTACTGGGCCGCTCTCTCGCGCGCTCAATCTGCTCGGCGAGTAGAGTTTGGTATCGGGCGTGCGGTGTCGCTGGGTTTAGCCCGGCCTGCGTCTCCTACTCTCGCGTGTCATATCGGCTTGGCGCAGCCGCGCGTTGGGCTGCACCTTCTGTCTAGAACGCATTGCGACCATTCTGATTCGCCAATGCGCTCTAGGGTATAGTTCTACCGCGATTTGCGAGCTGCGCTTTCGTGCTAGAAGCGCTTCAAATCGCTCTGTCTTGAGAGAGGTCGTCCATGCTGGTGCTGCGCCGCCGCTCGTTTCTGCTCGCTGCCGCCTCGGCTGCGGCCCTGCCCGCAACGCCGGCATTGGCCGAGACCGCCTCGCGTGAATTTCTGATCAGGCGCGATGGGTCGGATATCGGCCGCCACAGCCTGACAGCACAACTCGGCCCAGATGGTTTCCAGATCGAGATCGTCATCGACATCGTGGTGCGCGTGCTCGGCATCCCCGCCTACCGCTACGAACTGGAAAACCGGGAAGTGTGGCAGGGCGGGCGGCTCGTGCGCCTCGACAGCCGCGTCAACGATGATGGTGATGAGGCGTTTGCTCGCGTGCGTGCTGAGGGCGATACGCTGGCCATCGAGGGCTCGGACGGGACAGCGAGCGCCCCCCTTGATTCCGCCACGACCAGCTACTTCAGCGCGGCCTTGATGACGCGCCGCCCGTGGATCTCGACCCAAAGCGGGCGTGTGCTCGATGTCTCGGTCAAGGAAGCGGCGCCGGGGCGGTTTCGCACCTCGGGCGATCTGGAGACTACCTTGATCTACGACGGCGACGAATGGGTCGGCTGCGAGTTCGACGCCGGTGGCGAACTGGCCAGCTACGAGACGCTGTCGTCTTCGGGCACCATCGCCGGGCTTTGGGCCTCGGCTTGAGGCCCGGGCAGGTGAGGCTGGGCTACGCGACAAGCCTGGAAACGCCGCGCATCCCAACCTAGCTCTGGGTGCATGAGCATCTTCTCCAAAATCATGCGCCCTGCCGATGGCAGCGCCTGGGTCACGGGCGCTTCGGGCGGTATCGGGCGCGCGCTGTGTCTGGCGCTCGCTGCCAAGGGCTGGACCGTCTACGCCACGGCGCGCAACGCCGACAAACTCCAAGCCCTCAGCGACGAAGCCGCCGCCGCCGGGCACAAAGGCACCATCGTGCCCCTGGCAGGCGATGTCACCGAGGCCGAGGCCATGGCCGAGATCGTAGGCCGCGCCACCGCCGAGGCGCCGCTGGCCCTGGCCGTGCTCAACGCCGGCGTCTACACGCCCATGCGCGCCCAAGCCTTCGATGCGGGCGTGGCCAAGAAGCACTTCGACGTGAACATCACCGGCGTCGCCAACTGCCTCGATCCCGTGCTCAAGCACATGATCGCGCGCAAGACCGGCCATGTGGCGCTGACGGCCTCGGTGGCGGGGTATCGCGGCCTGCCCAACGCCACCGCCTACAGCCCGACCAAAGCGGCGCTGATCGCCATGGCCGAGGCGCTGGCCATGGACATGGTCGATCTCGGTGTGCGCATCTCGGTGATCAATCCGGGCTTTGTCGAGACCGAGGCGACTTCGGTCAACGAGTTCGAGATGCCCATGTTGCTCCAGCCCGAGGAGGCTGCCGCGCGCATCGTCAAGGGGCTGGAGCGCCCCGGCTTTGAGATCCGCTTTCCCTGGCAATTCGCGGGCTTCTTGCGCCTGATCGGCCTCTTACCCAACCGCGCCTATATCTGGGCGGTGCGCAAGGCGCTCGGCTGGGACAAGATGGACGCACAATAGGGGGCTTGGCGGCGCGGCTCGCTGGCGCACACCTCATACGCCCAAGCGCGTGCGTACTCCACGGCTGAGGCGCATCAGCTCGCCCCAAAGCGGATGCCCGCCCAGCGAAAGCCCAAGCAGCCAAAGCGGCGCCACCAGCCCCAGCCCGCCCAACACACCGAGCCCAAAGCCACCATCGCCGAGAAAAATTGCCGCTGCCAGCGGCACCACAGCCCCCAGCGCAATCACCGCCGAGAGCGCATGCGCGCGCGCCAAGGTGGCCAGATCGACCCCGAGATACGCCCGCAATGCCACCCAGGTCGTCACTAGAAAGATCACGCCGTCGAGCAGGCGCAACACGGCAAACTCCAGCAGTCCGAATGAGGCGCCGAGCACCGCCAAACCGATGGAACTGCAAAACTGTACGAGCCGCACCCCGAACAGGCGTTTGACCCGGCCATGGGGCACCAGGATCTGATCGGGCTGGGGCAAGAGCACCGAGAGCGCGTTGGCCGCCAGCAGCCAGGGCAAGATCGCAGCACTGGCCTCCCAGCCAGGGCCAAAGAGCAGCAACACCAACGGCTCAGCCAGCAGCCCCAGCACCAGAAACAGCGGCCACACCAGCACGCCCGAGAACGCGCAGAGCGAGAGCACCTTGGGGCCGATGGCCACCCCCTCGCGCAGATCGCGCGAAAACGAGGGCAACAGCACCCGCGCCACCGGCACGAACAGCGCTTGGCGCGCGATCAGGGGCAAGCGGATGGCGCGGTCGTAGAAGGCGACGGCGGCGGTGCCGTTCAAAAAGCCGATGACGAACTTAAGCCCCTCAGCCGCCACCAGCCCGACCAGACTAGCCGCCGTCACCCAGCCGCCGAAGTTGAGCACCTGACGCCAGCCGGCAAGGCTCGGGCGCAGCCGCAAGTGGTCGGGGCGCAGCGCGATCAGGACGCCCGCGCGCACGATGGCCTCGGCCAAAGCCCCCCAGGCCAGCGCCATATAGGAAAAGCCCGATAGCGCCAGCGCGATGCCAAGCCCCACCCCCACCGCCTTGGCGCCAAGTACGGCAGCGGCGAGGCGTTGGAAGTGCATCTCGCGCGTGAGCAGCGCCTGCGCTGGTGCACCGATGGGCGAGAGCAGCACCGAGAGCGCGATGGGCCCCATGGCTTCGGCAATGCCCGGCGTGTCGTAGAGGGCGGCCAGCGGTGTGACACAGGCCACCAGCAACAGCGCAAAGCCGGTCGAGACCACGATGGAGAGCCCATAGACGGTGCGGATCTTGATCTCGCTCAGCACCGGCTCGCGGATCAGATAGGTGCCAAGCCCCATCTCGCGCAGCCCCCCCAGCATCAGATTGATCGCAACCGCCAGCAAGAACACGCCGATTTCCTCAGGATCGAGCAGGCGCGCGATCACCACCATGCCGACAAACTGTAAAGCGTACTGGCCGAACTGCTGGACGAAGGACCAGGCGAAGGACTGACGCAGGCTGGGGGGGGGCATCGGGTCTCCCGAAAATCTCGCACGGGCACGGCTGCCAGCTTCTAGCAAATACCGCGATGTCACGATAGGGACGCCGTCTCCCAACCCATAGCGGCCAGAGCGCATTGCGACCATTCTGGTTCGCCAATGCGCTCAAGGATATTGTTCTGCCGCGGTTTGCGAGCCGCGCTTCTGTGCCAGAAGCGCTTCAAATCGCTCTAGTCGAGCGGATAGCGCGTGGTCGATTTGATCCGCTGCATGGCAAAGCGCGAGGTGACGTTCTTGAGCGGCACAGCAGCGATCAGGCGCTGGTAGAACGCGTCATAGGCCGCCATGTCGGCCACCACCACGCGCAGCATGTAATCGACATCGCCGGCCATGCGGTAGAAGTCCATGACCTCGGGCATGGCATCGACGGTCTCGGCAAAACGCTCCAGCCAGCGCTGGGAGTGGTCTTGGGTCTCGACAGCCACGAACACCGTCAGCCCGAGCCCGAGCGCTTCGGGCACCAAGAGCGTGACGCGTCCGGCGATGATGCCGTTGGCTTCGAGTTTCTTGATGCGGTTCCAGCAGGGGGTGGTCGAGAGATTGACCTGTTGCGAGATCTCGGCGACCGAGAGCGTCGCATCGCGTTGCAGCAGGGTCAGGATCCTGCGGTCGATCTTGTCCAAGCCCGGGTCCTTTGGGGGTGGTGGCGTGCTGTCATAGCGCGCGCGCCGGGGTGTGGACAAGTTGGGCGACCCGCTCGGCCTGCGGGTCCGCCCGAGTTGGCAGCCTGGCTCAGCGCCCGGTCCAGAGCGTGCCGGCGAGATTGGTCACGGGCACGCCGACCGCATTGCCGTACTCGGTCCAGGAGCCGTCGTAGTTCAACACCTCATAGCCCAGGATCTTGGAGAGGGCGAACCAGGTGTGGCTCGACCGCTCGCCGATGCGGCAATAGGTGATGACGGGCTTGGAGCCGTCGATGCCGTGGCTGGCGTAGAGCGCGCGCAGCTCTTCGACCGGCTTGAAGCGCCCGTCGGGCTGCACGGCCTGTCCCCAGGAGACATTGACGGCGCCGGTGATGTGGCCGGCACGGATGGCGGTCTCTTTGAGGCCCGGGGGCGCGATGATCTCGCCCGAGTACTCCTTGGGCGAGCGGATGTCGACGATGGCGTGCGAGGCGGTCTCGGAGGCCGCGACCACGGTGCTGAGGCGCGCACGGTGGCGCTCATTGGCGGGGGCGAGGGTGATGGTGCCGGGCGCGACTTCGCGGTTCTCTGTCGCGAGCGGACGCTCCTCGGCCTTCCAGAGCTTGCGCCCGCCGTCGAGCAGCTTGGCATCCACCCCGTAGACATCGAGCACCCAAGCCCCCCAGGCGGCGAACCAGTTGTTGGTGTCGCCGTAGAGCACGATGGTATCGCCCTCATCGACGCCGGCAGCGCGCAGGGCGCTCTCCAACGCCTCGCGGCTGGCGATGTCGCGGCGAACGGGGTCGACCAGATCGGTGTGCCAGACCAGATTGGTCGCGCCCGGGATGTGGCCGTTGGCATAGACCTCGGGGTTCACGCTGACCTCGAAGACCTGCACGGAAGGGTCGTCCAGGCGCTCTTGGAGCCAGTCGGTGCTGACGAGAGGCCCATCGGTGGCAGCGGCGGGCCCGGCAAAGGCCGAGGCTACGGCGAGGCTGGCGAGCAGCCCGTAGAGTCTGTTCATGTCGTCTCCATCGTGTGCGTAGAGGTGCGAAACGATCAGGAAATTACCGGCGTTTGTGCACTGCAGGAAGGCGCGGCCATTCCATTCGCACGCGCCAGACGAAACGGCGATGCCAAATTCCACCGCGATAAGAGAAGATCATTCCCCATGCCCTCGCGCGCGAAGGCTCGGACCGTTCTAACGCCGCCGCCACAGGCCGCGGCTCACGATCCGGCGCAGCGTGCCCAAGGTGGAGCGCAGCTTGTCCTTGCCCGAGAGCGCCAGCCAGGGCGTGAACAGATCGAGGTCCTTAAAGCGCGTATTGGGCATGCCCAGCAGCCGATGCACCAGCCGCCGCCCCCAGACCGCGCCCTTCTTGCGCAACAGTCCTTCTTGGGATTTCTCAAGCTTCCAGACCTCCGCCGGCGTGGCCTCCAGATAGCCCGCCGCAATGGCGCCCTCGATGAGCGCCTTGCCCTCAGCCGTGCGCGCCACGATCAGCGAAAAGCCGGGGTTTTCGCCGTCGGGCTCCTCATACCAGGGATCACCGCAGGAGATATCGGCCAACTCGCCCGCTCCATCGGGCCAGAGATGCGCCGCCCAATGCCGAAACGCCTGCAAATAGGCCCAGGTCTTCTGGTATATCCAATGCTGGGCCTCGGGAGCCTCGCCGTTGCGCGTAGTGAAGTAGCCGGGCCAGCCATAGCCGCGGTAGCGCAGGCTCTTTAAGGCGTCCTCGGCCACGCCCAGCTTGGCCATCAGGGTGCGCGTCGCCAGGGTGGGCGGG
>JBCDHK010000162.1:0-8087 GCA_038750185.1 Pseudomonadota bacterium | reverse complement strand
CTTCGAGACCGGTTCGGAAGCGAGAGCCGGGATCAGCGACTGGATCAGCTATTACAACGAAAGGCGCCCGCACTCATCCCACGGCCTGATGACCCCAGACGAAGCCCATGACACCCAGACCCCCAACCTGAAAGACGCCGCCTAACAGGAAACCAAGGCCATAGCTTAATCCGGCGGCAAACCGGTCGAAAAACCAGGACCACCTCTCAGGCCCTGATGGAGGCGGAGGGCGGCAGATGAGCCGCAGCATTCAACAGGCCCTTCTCGACGAGGGCGTCCCTGTATCAATCGTGAAGCTCTGCGCCTGGGTATCGGCGTGCCGCGGCGCACGCTCTACTACGAGCCGACCAAAGCGCTGCCGAAGGTCGATCCTGCTTTCGCCGAGCCGATCAAGGAGCTGATCGAAAAGGATCCCGCTTTCGGCTACCGGACCGTCGCCTGGCTTCTCGGCTTCGAACCAAGAACACAGTTCAGAGGGTATTCCAGCTCAAGGGCTGGAAGTTGCGCAAACGTCCAGTTGGCGCACGGCCGCGGATCGAAGCGATGCCCTCGGTCGCTGAAGCGCCCAACGAGCGATGATCTACCGATCTGGCCCGCGCGTTTGGACCGGCAAGGCCTCGACCCCGGTCGCCGCGCTTGAGCAGGCGCTTATCGCCCGTTTCGGTACGCTCGGCCGGGTCGACACTCCGTTCCTGCTTCGCAGCGACAACGGGCTCGTGTTCAGCAGTCGGGACTACACGAAGATCGTTCGGAGCTATGGGTTGAAGCCGGAGTTCATCACGCCGCACCGCCCACAACAGAACGGGATGATGCAACGCCTCATCCGATCGCTGAAGGAGCAATGCGTCTTTCGCCAGCGTTTCAAGAGCCTAGCCCACGCCAGCCGCGCGATCGGCGACTGGATCGCCTTCTAAAACCATCGCCGGCCGCACCAGGGGCTCAGCATGAGGACACCCGCCGCAACCTTCGAATTAGCGGCCTAACCTGAGCAGACTTCGATGGGTCGATACATTAGAGCGATTTGCGAGCCGCACTTCTGCATCAGAAGCGCTTCAAATCGCTCTGGCGACCAAGCGTCTCCATCAGACGGCGCAACAACGTCATGCGTGGGACGAGCGAGGAGACATAAAGGTGTTCCTCCTCGGTATGGGCCTTGGCACCGTCGACACCCAGGCCATCGAGCGTCGGTATCTTGGCCGCCAGGAAGCTGCCGTCGCTGCCGCCGCCGGTGTGGAGGTCCTCCAGCACCCAGCCGTCCTCGGCGGCCAGGGTCTGGGCGTGGGCAAAAAGCGCCGCGATCTTGGGGGTCTTGCGGTAGGGGGGACGGTTTAGCCCGCCCTCCAGATGCAGCGAGACGTCCGGATCCACAGGCGAGAGGGCGCGCAGGCGCGCATCGGCCTCCTCGAACACCGCCATACTCTCGACACGCAGATCGATACCCGCCACGCAGTGCTCGGGGACGGTGTTGTCGGTGGTGCCGCCGCGAAGCTGGCCGACGTTGAGGGTGAGGCCGCGGTCGTAATCGGTCATCTCCTCAATGGCCAGCACCTGGCGCGCCATCTCGCGCACGGCGCTGCGGCCTTGGGCGTGGTTGGTGCCCGAGTGGGCCGCACGCCCGTGGGCGGTGAGCGCATAGCGCCCGATGCCGCGCCGCCCGGTGACGATCTTGCCGCCCGAGCGCGCCGGCTCGGTGACGAGCACATAGGCCGCACGTGCACCTTCGGCCTCGATCAGGGCGCGCGAGGTCTCGGAGCCGGTCTCTTCGTCGGAGGTCAGCAGGATACGCACCGGCAGCGGGGTCTGGCGCCCGGCCTGGACCAGCGAAGCACACGCGCGCAACGCGATGTAGGCACCGCCCTTCATGTCGCAGATGCCAGGGCCGTAGGCACAATCGTCCTCGATACGAAACGGCATACGCGCAAGCGCGCCCACGCCATGGACAGTATCGAGATGGGAGAGCACCAGAAGGCCAGGCGTGTTCTCAGGATCGCTGCCCGCCCAGGGCAGTGCGATGGAGAGGTGATCGCCCTGGCCGTCCCGCCCCGGAATGCGCGTGATCTGGGCGTCGAGGGCAGCGTACTCGGCCGCTGCCAGATCCATCAGACGGTTGAGCCCCGCGGCATGGCCGGTCGGGGTCTCGATCTCGACCCAAGCGCGGATGCCTGCCAGCAGTTCAGCCTGATCGGGGATGTGCATCACGGTCTGCTCCATTGTGGTGGTGCGCTAAAACGCTGCTCAGGACGCCCCGGGCTTTGCCTGGGCCTGCCCGTCACGCCCGCGCCGCGCGGCATAGAGTGCGGCGGCGAAGATGACGGCAGCGCCGAGCCACGTCCAGAGATCGATCAACTCGCCAAACAGCAACCAGCCAAACAAGACGGCAAACGGCAGGCGCGCGAAATCGGCGCCCATCACCACCGCCGTATCGGCCGCGCGCAAAGCCCGCGCCAACGTGATATGGCCCAGCATACCGCACACCCCCATGGCCGCACAGCTCAGCCAAAGATCGGTCGAGAGCGCCTGCCAGACCCAGAGCCCCGGCACCAGCGCCATCGCAACCTGCAACAGCGTACTGATCAGGACGACAGTGTCGGGATGGTCGCGCTCGGAGAGGCGTTTGATCATTAGGCTCGCCCCCGCCATGGCCACCGCCGAGATCATCGCAAGCCAGGTGCCAGGTGCGGTGGGCGCAATGCCAGGGCGCAAGATGATGAGCGCGCCGAGAAAGCCAGCCCCGATCGCCACCCAGCGCCGCACCCCAACCCGCTCGCCCAGAAAGAGCGCCGCACCCAAGGTGGCAAACAGCGGCAGCAGGAAGGCGATGGCCGTGGCCTCGCCGACCGGTGTCGAGGCGATGGCGCCAAACCAGGTGATCATGCCGATGGAGCCGAGGCCGACGCGCACCAGATAGAGCCGCAGGTGGGCCGTGCGTAACATGACTGTCCCGCGCAGCGTCAGCATCGGCGCCATGGCCAGCGCCGCAAAGGCCAGCCGCAGCAGCACGATCTGCAACACCGCCACCCCTTCGAGCGCGGCATGGCGTCCGAGCACGGCGACCCCGGAGAGAAAGGCACACGAGACCAGCATCCAAGCGACCGCGCGCACGGGCGAGCGGTAGGACGGCGTGGGTGTAGGGTTGGGTGCAGGCGCCAAGGGCTTTGAGGGGTGGTCCATGGCCCGAGCCTACCGCGGCTTGGGCGGAATGCGAGAGCAAACCCGCCTTGCACTGGTCTTGTTGCATAGGTGGGGTGGCTGGCGTAGGCGGCGATTGAGCTTGCCCCCCTGATCCCGGAGTGTGGGAGATCCCGCCGCCCTGCCGGATCTCCTATAGCGTTGTGCGCAAACGTTGGTTCACGCACAACGCTATAGGCCATTGTTTTATCGAGATTTCCTGGTCAGTCGGTGTTGCCACCTTCTTTGAAATCGCTCTAGAGCGATTTGAAGCGCTTCTGGCACAGAAGCGCGGCTCGCAAACCGCGGCAGAACAATATCCTAGAGCGCAGATCGGTTGCTATAAACAGATGATCAGCGCTGCGCTACGCACCCGCACCCTGGAACTGCAAAAGACAGAGACCAAGATCGCTCTGAACCGCATAACCCGACTGGGCACCGCAGCCTTCGAACCCCTGTCGTAGCGCACAGCGAAAGGGGCCATCTCGCTCAAATTATGACCCGTGCAACAAGGCCACGCCTCAGCCTGCTCCGCGGCTGGCTAGCGGGCAATCGCCAAGGAAGGAGCGCTCAGCTCAAATGAAACTCTCCACCCGCACCGTCGCCCAGCGCCTGCCCTCGGGCGTCTTGACGCTGACGCGGGTGCCGTCGTCCCAGTGGGTGAGGCGTAGCATACCGATGGCGACGTTGGTCTGGAAATCGGGCGACCAGGCGCAGGAGGTCACCCGCCCCACACGCTGCTCGCCGTCGACGATGGACCAGTCGCTGGTGCAAGGTCTGAGTGGCGGCCCGTCGATGCTGAGGCTGCGGATCTGGCGCATCGGCCCATCGGCGGCCACGCGCAACAGCGCATCGCGCCCAATGCAGCCAAGCGCGATCTTGGTGTCGCAAAACTTGGCCAGACCACACTCATGCGGGGTGTTGCGCCGCGTCATGTCGGCGCCGTAGCTGAGCAGACGCCCCTCGATGCGCTCGATCAGATTGGGACAGCCCGGGCGCACATCCAGATCGCGCCCGGCCTCGAACAACGCATCCCACAGCGCCTCGGCATAGCGGCGATCACCCTCGACATAGATCTCAAAGCCGCCCTGCTTGGAATAGCCCGAGCGCGCCACCACCAGGTATTTGCCAGCAAACTCCAGCCAGGAGTAGCGGAAGAAGCGGATACGGCGCACATCCTCGCCGAAAACGCGTGTCATCAACTCTTCGGCCAGCGGCCCCTGCACCGCCAGGGGCGCGATCTCGGGCTCGGTGACATCGACCTCAAAGGCCAGCCCGCGGGCGATCCCCTTGATCCAAAACATCAAATCGCTGTCAGCGATGGAGATCCAATAGCGGTCCTCGGCCAGCTTGAGGGTGACCGGGTCGTTCAGCATGCCGCCGGTCTCATCGACCATGGGGGTGTAGAAGCAGCGGCCTTCGCTGAGGGCGCGCAGATCGCGCGGGGTGAGCATCTGGACAAGCCGCCCCGCGTCCTTGCCGCGCACCTCGACTTGGCGCTCGACCGAGACGTCCCAGACCTGCACGGCGCTTTTGAGGTGGTGATACTCGCCCTCGGTGTCGCCAAAGCCGGTGGCAAGCAGCATGTGGTTGTAGCAGGTGTAAGAGGCCACCCCCGCCGCATCGACGCGCCGGCTGAAGGGGGTCTCGCGGATACGGCGGCTGCGGGTGAAGATGGGCACGTGCATCGCCGGGGCCCAGTTTTGGTCCGCAGCACTGTCCGAGGCGCTGAAGGGCATCTCAGGCGCTGCCCCAGCGGATCTGGCAGATCTCGGCGCTGCGCCCGTCGAAATCCCACACCCGGCCCCGATCGCGCACCCGGCCTTGGCTGGCAACCGCGACGGTGACGTCGGGGCCCATCCAATAGCCGGTGTTGGTGACCATGACCTCCTGGTCGGGATCGGTGCCCACGATGGGCGCGACGGCGCCTTTGATCTTCTTGCCGACGACCAAGCGGCGGGTCTTGCCTTCGGTCTCGAAGGTGATGGGCTGGCGCTCGGCGCCCATGAAATCACCAACCAGCACCGAGAACAGCCCCGTGGTGCCGCGGGCATGGCCGGAGAAGATCTTGAGCAGCCCCTCATAGGCGCTGTCGGAGGCGCGCTCGTCAATGTAAGCAGCCGCCTTCCAGTTGCCGCGCGCCATCTCGCCCGGAATATCGAGCAACATGCCGACGTTGAGCCCCGAGAGGTCTTCGCCGTTGAAGGCACCGCGGTCGATGCGCACACCCATCCAAGCCTGGCAGTAGCCCTCGGTCGGCGGATGTTTGCCGAGGCTGACCACGCAGGGGCAGAACACGGTGCAGTTGCAATTGAGGATCAATTCGCCCTCGATGGTCCAGCTATCCATCACGCTTCATCCCTGAGGTTTTTTCCGATTTCACATGGCAGCGGCGTAGACGGCAATGCCGGTTCCGGCACTCAGCAGCAAAAAACCGACCGGGCGGGTCAAAGGACGCCCGATCTCCGGCAGCTTCTCCAGCATCATCAAGAGCGTGGCCGCGCCCATGAACAACAGATTGGAGGTGCCGCCCACAAAGGCCAGCAGCATGAGCGCCCAGCAACAGCCCAGGCAATCGAGGCCAAGGCGCACCCCCATGCCCCAAGCCGCGCGCGCACCAGGGCGCCAGGCGCCGAGAAAGAAGGTCGCGGGCATGCGGCAGCGGCTGAGGCAGGCTTCTTTGAGCGTGCTGAACTGCCAGAGCCCCGCCACCAACAACAAGACCGCCGCCAGGGCAGGCGAGTTGACCGCATCCTCGCCCAGATCCAGATAGCCCGCGCCGGTCAGCGCGATCTGGGCGGCCGCGGCAAACACGGCAAAGCCCGCCCAGACCGCCAGATACCCCGCCGCCAAGGCCGGCAGGGCGAGCGCGGTGGCGACCTCTGGCGAGCGCTCGGCGAGGGTGTGGTTGATGGCCGAGAACGCACGCAGCGCCGGCAACGCCGTCGGCAGCATCATCGCCGTGCCCATGATGGCCCACATCGCCCAAAGCCCGGCAAACGAGGCATCACGCGTTGCCACCAGGCAAAGTTCGGCCAGCGTCTCGGCGCCAAGCGCGCGCAATTCGGGCGGCAGTGCGGCGCGCGGGTCCATGGCCCAGACCGCAATCCAAGCCACGATCAGCAGGCCGTAAAGGCCAAGCCAGGACAGGGCGGTGGCAGAGAGCGCGCGTCGGTGGTGAGACGGCACGCGGGGGCTGGCGCCATAGGTTGGTTGCATTGTCATGACGTGCAGTAAGCGGTTGCGCCAGGGCGGTGTCAATTGCCTCGAAGGGCGCTGGTTATTCGGATGGTCCGAGCGCCTCCAGCCAGCCCTCGACCCGGGCGCGATTGACGCCGAGATCGGAATAGCCGTAGCGCGAGCGCGACCAGATCACGAGGCTCGCCCCGCCTTGCACCGGTATCGCGCGCACCGAGATGTAATCGGGAAAGCCGATCAGCGCCGAGCGCTGCACATAGGTGACAAACAGCGCCTCGGGCGTGCCCGCCACCACCTCGGTTCGGGGTGCGGCGCGCACCACGGCGTCAAAGCGGGTAAGCAGGTCGCCCGGGGCAAGCGCCCAGGTGGCGAGGATCCGGTCGGGCTGGGCAGCGCTGGCGCCTTCGGGGGCGGCCAGGAAGTCATTGGGCTTGCCCGTGCGCGCCGTTGTGGCCGGATCGACATGCCAGCGCGCAACGTCGTGGCCCGCGGTTCTCACCATCACACACCCCACAGCCATTGCCAACAGCATCAGGGCGAGACCGAGGCTCAGCCAGCGCAGCAGCCGCGGCAGACGCGCTCCCCCCGTGCCCTCGCGCTGGCGGTTGTCCAAGCGGCTCACGCCCGCGCGGGCCCAGAGCCGGCCTCAAAACGCCACTCTCTGCCCGCAAATGGCGAGATTGAGAGGCGATCGAGGCCGGTCATGGGCAAGCAGGGCTCAGAGATCGGTTGCAGCCGGGCCGGGCTCGCCCTGTGGGCCTTGCGGACCGGGCTCACCCTGCGGACCGGCGGGCCCGGTCTCGCCCTGAGGCCCTTGCGGCCCGGCTGGGCCTTGCGGACCCGGCTCGCCCTGCGGGCCAGCGGGCCCAGCCTCACCCTGAGGCCCTTGTGGCCCGGCTGGCCCTTCTGCGCCCGGCGATCCTGCGGGGCCCTGAGGCCCGGGCTCGCCTTGCGGGCCGGCCGTTCCAGGCGCGCCTGCCGGACCGGGTTCGCCCTGGGGCCCGGCTGGACCGGTTTCACCGCGTGGGCCAGCCTCGCCTTGTGCGCCTTGCGCCCCTTCTGGGCCTTGCGGACCGGTGGAACCCTGCGGGCCGACGGGCCCTGGTGCACCGACCGGACCAGCCTCACCGCGCTCACCCTGGGGTCCCGGCGCGCCAGTGGCACCGGCAGGCCCTTGCGGGCCAGGTTCGCCTTGGGGTCCGGCAGAGCCTTGGGGTCCGACCTCACCCTGGGGACCAGCAGGGCCGGCTTCACCGCGTGGCCCGGCCTCACCCTGGGGACCGGCAGGCCCGCGCGGCCCAGTTTCGCCCTGCGGACCTTGCGGACCGGTTTCGCCTTGCGGCCCGGTGGAGCCCTGCGGACCAACCGGCCCTGGTGCGCCGACCGGACCAGCATCACCGCGCTCGCCCTGGGGCCCTTGCGCGCCTGGAGCGCCGGGCACACCTTGCGGCCCGGTTTCGCCGGCTGGCCCCTGCGCGCCGGTTTCACCTTGTGGACCAACCTCACCTTGTGGACCAACCTCACCTTGGGGTCCGGTTTCGCCTTGGGGTCCCGTGGGGCCCGTCTCGCCTTGCGGGCCTTGCGCGCCGGTCTCACCCTGCGGGCCTTGGGGGCCGGTCTCGCCTTGGGGTCCGACAGGCCCAATCTCACCTTGCGGCCCCTGTGGGCCAGCCTCACCCTGGGCGCCGGTCTCGCCTTGGGGACCGGTTTCACCGGCAGGG
>JBCDHK010000161.1:0-8131 GCA_038750185.1 Pseudomonadota bacterium | reverse complement strand
GGCGGCGCTGGCGGTGGTTGGTTTTGCACTCTGGCGGCGCTTGCCGGGGTGGTGGTTGCGCGCGCTTGGCCTTGCCGTGCTGCTGCTCGCCCTTGCCGGTCCCCAACTCAAGCGTGAGCAGCGTGAAGGGTTGGAGACGGTGGCGTTTCTGGTTGTCGATCAGAGCGAGAGCACCACGCTTGAAGCGCGCGAGGCGCAGATTGCCGAGGCGTCCGAGCGCTTGCAGGCCGAGATCCAGGCGCTCTCCACCCCCGAGACCCCCCTGCGCCTCGAAGTTGTCGAAGTCGAGCCGAGCGCGCGCACCAACGAGCGCAATGCCGGCACGCGGTTGCTGAGCGCGCTCGACGACGCCGCCTCGCGCACCGCCCCAGGCCAAATCGCCGGCGCCGTGCTCTTGAGCGACGGCCAGATCCACGACCCCGAACGCTTGGAGAGCTTTCCCGCCCCCGTTCATGCGCTGATCGCGGGGGAGGAGGATGGCTTCGATCTCGCCCTCGATCTGGTCACGGCACCGGGCTTTGGTATCGTTGGTGACAGCGTCAGCTTTACCGTGCGCGCCCGCGCGTTGGGGCGCAAGCCCGCCGATCTTGGGGCACAGGTGCGCGCTGAGGTGGCCATTGACGGCGGGCTGCCCCGTCCAGTGCTGCTCGATCTCGGCCAGGAAACCCAGCTCGACATCGACATCACCCATGGCGGGCCGACGGTGGTCGACATCCGCATCCCCGAGCGTGAGGAGGAGCTGACCGCGCGCAACAACCGCGTCATTGCGCGCGTCTCGGGTGTGCGTGATCGCTTGCGCGTGCTGCTGGTCTCGGGCGAGCCCCATCCGGGCGGGCGCACGTGGCGCGATCTGTTGAAATCGGATCCGGCGGTCGATCTGATCCACTTCACCATTTTGCGCCCTCCCGCCAAACAGGACGGCACGCCGGTCTCCGAACTGTCGCTGATTGCGTTTCCCACGCGCGAATTGTTTTTGGAGAAGATCGACGGCTTCGACCTAATCATTTTTGACCGCTACCGCTGGCGCGGTGTGTTGCGCCGCGCCTATCTGGCCAACATCGCTGAATACGTGCGTAACGGCGGCGCGGTGTTTCTCGCCTCAGGCCCCGCCTTTGCCGGGGCGGAGAGCTTGGCGCGCTCGCCACTGGCCGATATCCTTCCCGCGCGCCCCACACTGGAGGTGATCGAGCGCCCCTACCGCCCCCAGATCACCGATCTGGGTGAGCGCCACCCCGTTACAGCCGGGCTCGATGCGAGCGTGCGCACCACTGAGGACGGCCCTGGCTGGGGGCGTTGGATGCGCCAGATCACCGTCGAGCCGCGCTCGGGCAATGTGGTGATGGAGGGTGTCGAGGGGCGCCCGCTTCTCATCCTCGACCGGATTGGCGAGGGCCGGGTCGCGCTGCTGGCCTCCGACCATGCGTGGCTCTGGAACCGCGGCTTTGAGGGAGGCGGACCGCAGGCCGACATGCTGCGCCGCACCGCGCATTGGCTGATGCAAGAGCCTGAGTTGGAGGAGGAAGCCCTCTTCGCCATCGTCGATGGCGATCGTGTCACCATCGAGCGCCGCTCCCTCGGCGCCGCCCCCACTTCGGTGATCGCAATCCCACCGGAGGGCGCTGGCGAGGAGTTTCGCGAATTGCCCTTCCGCTCGGTTGGTCCAGGGCGCTGGCAGGCGGTGCTGGAGGGCGCTGCCGAAGGGCTCTGGCGCTTTCGCGAGGGGCTGACCACGGCGGTGGCCGCCGTCGGTCCACCCGCGCCCAAGGAATACGAAAACCCGCTGGCCAGCGCGGATCTTCTAGAGCCACTCACCGATGTCAGCGGCGGGCGTATCGCCTGGCTGGGAGATGGTATCCCGGAGATCCGGCTGGTCCAGGAGGGTCGGCGCGCCCATTCGCGGCGCTGGCTTGGGCTGGAGCGCCGTGATGCCTATCGCGTCACCGGGGTCAGCCTCGATCCGCTGCTGCCAGGCTGGGGGGCAGCGCTCTTGGCGGGGCTGTTGTTCCTGGCGGCGTGGCGGCGTGAGGCGCGCTGAGGGCTTGATCTCCCAGGCCAGGGCGGTTTAACCGAGCGCTCCACTGACACGGGAGACCGCCATGGCACGCCGGCGCAAGGGCCTTGCCATCGACGGCTGGCTGGTGCTCGACAAGCCCGCCGGCCTCACCTCGACCCAAGCCGTCGCCAAGGCGCGCTGGGCGCTCCGCGCGCAGAAGGCGGGCCATGCCGGCACGCTCGATCCATTGGCGACGGGGCTGCTTGCGGTGGCTTTCGGTGAAGCCACCAAGACCGTCCCCCATGCCCAGGAGGGGCTCAAGACCTACCGCTTCACCATGCGTCTCGGCCAGGCGACCACAACCGACGACGCTGAGGGCACCATCCTGGCCGAGCGTCCCAAACGCCCAAGCGATGGCGAAATCGAGAGCGCCCTGCCCGCCTTTCGCGACGCCATCGAGCAAGTGCCACCCCAGTTCTCGGCGGTGAAGGTCGAGGGCGAGCGCGCCTATGATCTGGCCCGCCAGGGCACGCGCCTTGACTTGGCGCCGCGCCCGCTCTGGGTCGAACGGCTGGAGCTGGCCGCGCGCCCTGATCCCGATCATGCCGTTTTGGAGCTGGTCTGTGGCAAGGGCGGCTATGTCCGCTCTCTGGCGCGCGATCTGGGGGAGATGCTGGGCTGTCTCGCCCATGTCGTCGATCTGCGCCGCACGGCCTCTGGCGCCTTTTGCCTCGATGAGGCGTTGCCGGTCTCGGGCTTGGAGGCGATCCGCGAGGGGGCGCCGGCGCCTCTTTTGCCCGTTGCTGCGGGGCTGGCGGAGGTCACGGAAATCAGCGTGCGCGCCGAGGACGCCGCACGGCTGCGCAATGGCCAGCCCGCTTGCGTCGCCGCCTCGCTCGATTACGGCAGCACGGCCTGGGCCAGCCACGCTGGCACGCCGGTGGCAATCTGCACCTACCGCGGCGGCCACCTCCACCCCGAGCGCGTGCTGCGGAGCGCTGCGTGAGCGCGCTTCCCGGCGCGGCGTAGCTAAAACGCAAGAAAGCGCTGGAATTCAGGCGCTAGGCAAGGCATACCCTGCTCACTGCGATCATCGCAGGCCCGCACCTCCGACCCTGCTGGACGACATCCCGGCACCGGCCGGGGGCTTTGCGGTTTTCCCCTACGCCCGCAGCCAACCAGCCACGGGCCGCATCTGAGAGGACCCCCGATGTCGATTACGCCAGAGCGCAAAGACGTGCTGATCAAGGAATATGCGACCAAGGAGGGCGACACCGGCTCGCCCGAGGTCCAGGTCGCCATTCTGACCGAGCGCATCACCAATCTGACCGAGCACTTCAAGACCCACAAGAAAGATAACCACTCGCGCCGCGGCCTGCTCAAGCTGGTCAGCCAGCGCCGCAAGTTGCTCGACTACGTCAAGGCACGCGAGGAAGAGCGCTATCGCGATCTGATCAAGCGCCTCGGCATTCGCCGCTGATACCGCAACGCGCGCTCCATTGAGGGCGCGCGTCTTGCTTTGGGGCCCGCTCCGCCCCCGCGCCTTCACGACAAGGCGCCCAAGAGGGAGCCAACCGTCCGCGCCCGCCCCCGCCCCAGGCGGTGCGCCGAGGATCAAACGAAACGGGGCCGTCCCGAAGGCGGGACGCGGGTGGGCTCCCAGGGGGGAGCGCTGCCCTGGAAGGAAAAACGATGTTCGATATCACCACCAAATCCATCGAATGGGGCGGCGAGACGCTGACCCTGGAGACCGGCAAGATGGCGCGCCAGGCCGACGGCTCGGTCTTGGCCACCTACGGCGAGACCACCGTGCTCGCCACCGTCGTCTACGAGAAGAAGCCCAAGGAGGGCTTGGATTTCTTTCCGCTCACCGTGCATTACCAGGAGCGCTATTACGCTGCCGGCAAGATCCCGGGCGGGTTTTTCAAGCGCGAGGCCAAGCCGACCGAGAAAGAAACCCTCACCTCGCGCCTGATCGACCGTCCGATCCGCCCGCTGTTCGTGCCCGGTTTCAAGAACGAGACCCAAGTCATCTGTACCGTGCTGAGCCACGACCTGGAGAACGACCCGGATTTCGTCGCCATGATCGCGGCTTCGGCGGCGCTGACGCTCTCGGGCGCGCCCTTCATGGGGCCCATCGGCGGCTGCCGGGTGGGGTTTGACCACCAGGGCAAGTACGTGCTCAATCCCAAGGTCGATCAGGTCGAGGATCTGCGCCTCGATCTGGTGGTGGCGGGCACCAAGAACGCCGTGATGATGGTCGAATCGGAGGCCTACGAGCTGTCCGAGGACGAGATGCTCGGCGCGGTGATGTTTGGCCACGAGGCGATCCAGCCGGTCATCGACATGATCATCGCCCTGGCCGAGGACGCTGCCAAGGAGCCCTTTGCCTTTGAGCCTGCCGATAATTCGGTGCTCATGGCGCGGGTGCGCGGCCTGGCCGAAGCGCCCTTGCGCGATGCCTTCGCTACCTCCGACAAGCAGGAGCGCCAGGGCAAGATTGCGGCCGCCAAGGATGCGCTGCTCGCTGGGCTGAGCGACGAGGAGAAGGAAAATTCCTCCGCCGTCTCGTCCTGCTTCAAGGCGCTGGAGGCCAGCATCCTGCGCGGCGATGTGGTCAAGACCGGCAAGCGCATCGACGGGCGCGCGCTGACGGATGTGCGCCCCATCGTCTGCGAAACCGGTCTCTTGCCCCGCACCCACGGCTCGGCCCTCTTCACCCGCGGCGAGACCCAGGGCTTGGTCGTGACCACCCTCGGCACGGGCGACGATGAGCAGATCATCGATGCGCTCGAAGGCGAGAGCCGTTCCAACTTCATGCTGCACTACAACTTCCCGCCCTATTCGGTGGGTGAGGCTGGGCGCATGGGTCCTCCGGGGCGGCGCGAGATCGGCCATGGTAAGCTGGCGTGGCGTGCACTGCAGGCGGTGCTGCCGGCAGCGACCGACTTCCCCTACACCATTCGCCTCGTCTCCGAGATCACCGAGTCCAACGGCTCGTCCTCCATGGCCACGGTCTGCGGGGCCTCGCTCTCGATGATGGATGGCGGGGTGCCGCTGAAAGCCCCCGTGGCCGGTGTCGCCATGGGGTTGATCCTGGAGGATGACGGCCAGTTTGCCGTCCTCACCGACATCCTGGGCGATGAGGATCACCTGGGCGATATGGACTTCAAGGTGGCCGGCACCGAGGCGGGCATCACCTCGCTTCAGATGGACATCAAGGTGGCCGGCATCACCGAGGCGATCATGCGCCAGGCACTTGCTCAGGCGCGCGACGGGCGTGTGCACATCCTCGGCGAGATGGCCAAGGCGCTGACCACGGCGGGCGAGTTCTCGGCCCATGCGCCGCGCATCGAGACCATGCAGATCAACCCGGAGAAAATCCGTGAGGTGATCGGCTCGGGCGGCAAGGTGATCCGGGGCATTGTCGAGGAGTCGGGCGCCAAGGTCGACATCAACGACGAAGGTATCATCAAGATCGCGAGCCCCAACGGCGAGTCGATCGAAAAGGCCCGCATGATGATCTCCAGCATCGTCGAGGAGCCCGAAGTCGGCCGGATCTACACCGGCAAGGTGGTCAAGATCATGGACTTTGGAGCGTTTGTGAACTTCTTCGGCAAGCGCGACGGCCTGGTCCACATCTCCCAGATGACCTGGGAGCGTGGCGCCAACCCCAAGGAGCTTGTCAAGGAGGGCCAAGAGGTCAAGGTCAAGCTGATGGGCTTTGACGACCGCGGCAAGGTGCGCTTGTCGATGAAGATCGTCGATCAGCAAACCGGCAAGGAGATCTCCAAGGAAGAGGCCCAGCCCGCCGAGTGAGGCCCCCCTACGCCGACAAACCAGCCCCCGGTGCTCGCGCGCCGGGGGTTTCACGTTCTGGGTCATCTTTGTCGCGATTTCCGAGGCAATCGGTGTTGCACACCTCTTTGAAATCGCTTCAGGCCGGCTGCGGCGCACGCTGCTTTGAAAGCTGCACCGCCAGAATGCCGCCAGCGATGATCGCCACGCCCAATGCATCCAGGGCACCGATGGGCTCGCCCAGCACCGCCGCCGCGATGGCCACACCGAGAAACGGATTGAGAAAGTGAAACGTCGCCGCGCGCACGGCGCCGATGCGCTGGACTAGCAAAAACCAGACAAAGGTCGCCGCCAGCCCCGGGATCAACAGCGTGTAGAGAAAGGCGGCGGCGAGCATCCAGGACCAGCGCACGACAAAGGGCTCCAGCGGTAGCGCGACAACAACCAGCGCCGCCGAGCCGATCAGCATCTGTAGCCCGACGATCATCAAGACATTGCCGCCAGAGGCCGCGCCGCGTACGCTCAGCGTTGCCACTAAAAGCGCCATCACACCGATCAGGCAAAGCCCGAGGCCGACGAGATCGACCCCGGCGTTGCCAAGGCGCGTGCCCATAATGAGCCCGACCCCCGCCATCCCTGCCCCGAGGCCAAAGACCCCCAGCAGGCGCAACCGCTCCCCATAGAACAGCCACCCGGCCAGCGCGACCAAGAGCGGCAGCGTCGAGGCGAAAATGGCGGCAAGCGAGGCCTCGACGGTCTGCATGGCGATGAAATAGGCGCCGAGATAGAGCGCGTTCTGGCAGAGCCCGAACACCACCGTCGCACGCCATTGCGCGGGGCTGAGCCGCCACGACTGGCCAAACGCGCGCGCAATCGCCACCCCGATCACCCCCGAGACCAGAAATCGCAGTGCCAAAGCGGTCAAGGGCGGCGCATCGGCCACGATGATCCGCGCCGAGGTAAAGGCCGAAGACCACATGAAGGCAAAGGCCAGCCCCATCAGGATCGCGCGGATATCCATAGTCCCTCCCGTTCGCGCGCACGCTAGAACGGTTTCAATGGAGGTGAAAGCACCATCGCCTGCCTTGGCGTGTCAAACGTTCAGGTGCCCTGCAGTGGGTGTCGCAAACGCGGCGCTAGAGCGATTTGAAGCGCTTCTGGCACAGAAGCGCGGCTCGCAAACCGCGGCAGAACAATATCCTAGAGCGCATTGGCGAACCAGAATGGTCGCAATGCGCTCTAGAGCGCTGTCCGATCTGATTGCATCAGATCTCGCGCTCTAGGTGCTTGTTTGTCGCGATGTGCTTCACCCACGGACTGGTTCAGTCCGTTCGGACATCGCTCTAAGGCAGCCCGTCAGCGGCGCAGTCGCACGTCGGCCCAGACCAAGCGGTGATCGGAACTGACTGGGCGCGGGCGCATGGCCACGAGGTGGGCGAGCGGATCGGTGCGCGCGGGCCAGAACACGCCAGCCCCCAGCACCTCGAAGCTGCGCCCGGGCAGCAGATAATCGACGCGCAGATTGCCGGGCTTGGCCGGGCCGTCGGGCCAATCGGCGGTGTGGCGCGCGCGCGGGCCTTGTTTGGGGGTGCGCTCAGAGATTTCTGCGGCGCCGGGGCTCTCGGGCGCAGGGTCGATCAGGCGCGGATGGGACAACAGCGCGTTGATTTCGTCGCGGTGGCCGTCGCCGTCATGCGGGTCGGCATTGAGATCGCCTGCCACCGCCGTGAGGGCATCGCGTGCAAGACCGCCTCGGCCTCCGGCATCGTCGATCAGCCAGGGGGCGTCGTCGAGGATGGCGCGGATCAGGCGGATCTCGTCGGCGTTGCGCCGGCCATTGCGGTCTTCGGGCCCGTCGAAGACCGGCGGTGTCGGATGGGCGGCGATCAGGTGGAGGGGCTCGTCCGCCCCGGGCAGGTGGACCGGCGCGATCCAGTGGCTCTTGGAGGAGAGGCGCAGGCGCTGCCAGACCGCCTCGGGGTGGAAGGGCGTGCCGTCGGGATAGAGGGGGCGGCGTGCGCCGGGCAGTGCCGCCCAGGGAAAATCGGTGAAGCTGCGCACGCTCCCAAGCGGCCAGCGGCTGAGCAGCGCCATGGCGTATTGACCGGGAAAGCGGCCAAAGCCCCAGGCGTCGCCCGGCCCAGCAGCGCGCCCGTCGCCGTCGAGATCAAGGCCCGAGAAGTGGCCGACGTTTTGTGGGCCTTGGAAGGTCTCTGGGTAGTCGAGGCCCGGCACTTCTGCCGTGCCGCGCGCCAGCAGCGCTTGAAACAGCGCCAGCGCGCGGCCCTCGGGATCGGCGTCGAGTTCGTTGAGGACGAGCACATCGGGGCGCACGCGCAG
>JBCDHK010000160.1:0-8176 GCA_038750185.1 Pseudomonadota bacterium | reverse complement strand
GGACGCTCGTTTGCGGTCTGGCTGGCTGAAGTCTCGGCCTTTCTGACCTGCGCCACCGAGACCGTGCCCTTTCCCTGGAAGCGCTGGCCCGAGGCCGAGTGAGCCTGCCCTACAGCACTGCGCGTGAACGTTGGATCACACGCAATGCTGTAGACTGTTGTTCTGCCGCGATTTCCTAGTCCGTCGGTATTTCCACCTCCCTTAAAATCGCTTTAACGCAGGGGTGACACTACCCGCTCACGCTCCTATGGTGGTTGCTAAGCGACACTCAGGCGTCGCAAATCGCCTGCGCCACCGAGGAGCCTACCCGCGTGAGTTCACCATCTGCCACCTCCGTCCAGCCCAAGCCGGTCCATGTCATCGGCGCTGGCATGGCGGGCTGCGAAGCGGCTTGGGCTGCAGCCAATCTGGGCGTGCCCGTGGTGCTGCACGAGATGCGCCCCCAGCGCACCACCTTTGCCCACCAGACCGACGGCTTGGCCGAACTGGTCTGCTCCAACTCGTTTCGCTCCGACGATCATGAGACCAATGCCGTGGGCCTTCTGCATGAGGAGATGCGCCGCGCGGGCTCCTTGCTCATGGCCGCGGCTGAGCCTGCGCGCGTGCCCGCAGGCGGTGCTTTGGCGGTCGATCGGGAGGTGTTCTCGGCCACGGTCGGCGCGCGCATTGCGGCCCATCCGCTGATCACGCTCGCGCGCGGCGAAGTCGCGGGGCTGCCGCCCGAGGAATGGGACAGCGTCATCATCGCCACCGGACCGCTGACCTCGGATGCGCTGGCCGAGGGTATCCGTTCGCTCACCGGCGAGGACGCGCTGGCGTTTTTCGATGCCATCGCCCCCATCGTCCATGCCGAGAGCGTCGATCTCTCCAAGGCGTGGTTTCAGTCGCGCTATGACAAGGGCGAGAGCGAGGACGAGCGCGCCGCCTATCTCAACTGTCCGCTGTCGGAGCCCGAGTACAACCGCTTTCTCGATGCGCTGCTTGCCGCGCCCAAGACCGAGTTCAAGGAGTGGGAGGGCACGCCCTATTTCGAGGGCTGTCTGCCGATCGAAGTCATGGCCGCGCGCGGGCGCGAGACGCTGCGTTATGGGCCGCTCAAGCCTGTGGGCCTCACCAACCCCCACGCGCCCGAGACCAGGCCCCATGCCGTGGTGCAGTTGCGCCGCGAAAACCGCTTGGGCACGCTCTACAATCTGGTCGGCTTTCAGACCAAGATGAAATACGGCGCCCAGGCCGAGGTGCTCTCGCTGATCCCGGGGCTGGAGAACGCCCGTTTTGCCCGCCTTGGCGGCATCCACCGCAACACGTTTCTCAATTCCCCGCGTCTGCTCGACCCGCTGATGCGCCTCAAGGCCGAGCCGAGGCTGCGCTTTGCCGGGCAGATCACCGGGGTCGAGGGCTATGTCGAATCCGGCGCCATGGGGATGCTGGCCGGGCGCTTTGCCGCCTCGGAGCGCCTCGGACTGCCCCTGGAGGCGCCCCCGCCCCAGACGGCGATGGGCGCGCTCCTCGCCCATATCACTCAAGGCGCCGAGGCCGAGACCTTCCAGCCGATGAACGTCAACTTCGGCCTGTTTCCGCCCCTGGAGGCCGGCCAGCGCAAGGGCCGCAAAGGCAAACGCGAGCGCGCCCGCGCCTACACCGAGCGCGCCAAGCTGGCGCTGGCCCCTTGGCTGGCTGCCGACGCCTCTGCCGGCGCCGCTCCCGACAAGGAGACCCCCCATGCAAGATACACCGGGTAAACCGGCCATCGGTCTGGCCAACGTCTACGCCATCGAAACCCCCAAGGATGCGGTCGGCTTTTACGACGCCTGGGCGCCGGGCTATGACACCGAGGTCGCCGAGAACGGCTATGTCACCCCCGCGCGCTGTGCCGAGGCGTTGGCAGCCCACGCGCGCGCGCCGCAGTCGCCCTTGATGGATCTGGCCTGCGGCACCGGGCTCTCGGGGGTGGCGTTGGCCGAGCAGGGTTTTACCACGCTCGACGGCTATGATCTGTCTGAGGGCATGCTGGCCAAGGCGCAGGCACGCGGCGTCTATCGCAGCTTGGCGCTGGCCGATCTCTCCAAGCCGCTGGAGATTGCCCCCGAGACCTACAGCAATGCGGCGGCCATCGGCTGCATCTCGCCCGAGTACATGCCAGCCACGATCATCACCGATGTGCTGGGGCTGCTGCCCTCGGGCGGGTGTTTTGTATTCTCGGTCAACGACCACGCCGCCAAAGACGGCAGTATTGCCGGGCAGATCATGAACGTGGTCGATTGCGGCTATGCCGAGCTTCTGGTCAGCGACTACGGCGACCATCTGCCGGCCATCGGGCTCAAGGCCACGGTCTACGTGCTGCGCCGGCGCTGAGCAGACTCCAGCGCCGGATCGAGCAGCGCCGAGACATAGCGCTCGCCGTGGCCGGCGTCGATTGCGCTCTCGAAGAGCGTGAGGATGGCCAGCGCCAGCGCGCTCTCGCGCCCCTCGGCCTCGGCGATGGCGCGGCGGTAGCAGTCGATGTCCTTGTGCGCGTTTCTCAGCGAAAACTGGCTGCCCGCATAATCACCGCTGAGCGCGGGGCCCACCATCTTCTCCAGCGTGCCCGAGCGCGCGGCCCCCGTGCTCATCACCGCATGGAGTGCCGTCCAGTCGATACCCTGGCGCCGCGCGGTGGTGTAGGCTTCGGCCAGCAGCGCGACCGTGCCCTGGGTGACGAAGTTGTTGAGCAGCTTGGCCGCGTGGCCCGTGCCGGGGCCGCCGAAACGCTGCACTAGCTTGGAGTAACACCCGATGACCGCCTCGACGCGGGCAAACGCCTCCTCGGCACAGCCGACCAGCGAGGCCAACTGTCCCGCTTCGGCCTGGGCCGGGCTGCCGGTGACGGGGGCATCGGCAAACACTGCGCCGCGCTCGGCCATCTCTGCAGCCAAGCGCGCCGAGACCGCGGGCTCGGAGGTGGTAGCATCGATCCAAAGCGCGCCCACACCGAGACGGGGCAGAGCAGTCTCGGCAATCGCTTCGATGACCCGCGCGTTGCTCACGCAGCTAAACAGCACCTCGCAGTCCGAGACCAGCGCTGCGAGCGAGACGGCTTCCTCGGCGCCCTCGCCCACCAAGGCGTCGATGGGCGCACGGTTGCGGTGGGCCAGCACTCTCACGCCGTGTCCCGCACGCAGGAAACACCGCGCCATGCCAGCGCCCATCAGGCCGGCTCCGACCACTGCGATGCGCATCCCGATCCTCCTTTTCCAGCCCAGTCTGTCTCCAGCGACGCCGGAGCGCAACACGGCACTGGCTCGGGCGTGGCACCCCGTCTAGGCTCACCCGGCAATCCCCGGAGGCCCGATGCAAAACCTGAGCGATGTCGACTGGAGCCGCCTGCCCGCCCCCGAGGACGACGGCGGTGCAGCCCATCTCGCTGGCACCGCGCTGCCCAGTGTGGCGCTCCCAGCCACCGACGGGCGCACCGTCGATCTGGCGGCACTGCCCGGGCGCACGGTGGTCTATGCCTATCCGATGACTGGGCGCCCCGATGTGGCGTTGCCCGAGGGTTGGGACGCCATCCCCGGTGCGCGCGGCTGCACGCCCCAATCCTGTGCGTTTGCCGATCACTTTGCCGAGGTGCAGGCGCTTGGCGTGACCCATCTCTTTGGCCTCTCGACCCAAACGACAGCCTACCAGCGCGAGGCGGCGGAGCGGCTGCATCTGCCGTTTGCGCTGCTCTCGGATGCCGGGCTCTCTCTGACGCGCGCCTTAACGCTGCCGTGTTTTGAGACGGGCGGGCAAACGCTCCTCAAGCGCCTGACGCTGATCGTCGAGGCCGGGCGGATCATCCACGTCTTCTACCCGGTATTCCCGCCCGACCGAAATGCCACCGACGTGCTCGCCTGGTTGCGCGCCACCCCTTAGGGCATTGTTTTGCCGAGATTTCCGAGTCAATCGGTGGTGCAACCTCCTTTGAAATCGCTTTGGCCATGAGCACTTTCGCCGCACTTCACGGTTGAGCTTTGGCGCTGGGCGGCTAGTGTGGGTGCAATAAAAAAATTCGGGAGGAGACATCCGATGACATCGACGCTGCGCGCCCTTGGGCTCGGGCTAGCCCTGACGCTTGCCACCACGACAGCCTACGCCGCCGATCTGACGCTGCGCATCTCGCTGCAATTGCCGCTGAAGAGCCACCTCGGCCAGAACCTGTTGCTCTTCAAGCAAGAGGTTGAGAAGACCTCCGAGGGCGCCATCGCGGTCGAGATCTACGACAGTGCCCAGCTCTATAAGGACAAGGAAGTCCCCGCTGCCGTCGGCTCGGGCGCCATCGAGATGGGCGTGGCCTCGCTGACGCGCTATGTGGGCGATATTCCGGCGGTGGATATCTTCTACCAGCCATTCCTGTTCAACAGCGAAGAGAAGGTCCGCGCCGCCGTGGCCCGCGGCTCGGCAATCCGCAGCCCCATCGACGCAGCCATCGAGGAGACCGGCTCGAAAGTGCTCTGGTGGCAAGCCTACGGCGGCGCCATCCTGCTCTCCCAAGACGGCCCCGTCAAAACACCCGCCGATATGGAGGGCAAGAAGGTGCGCGTCTTCGGGCGCACGTTGGGTGATTTCGTCAGTGCCTCGGGCGGCGCGCCGACGCTGATCTCGGGCTCGGAGCAATATCTGGCCTACCAGCGGGGTACGGTCGACATCGGCATGACCGGGGTCTCGGGCGTCAAATCGCGCCAGCTTTGGGAGGTGATGGACACCATCACCGTCACCAACCACGCCGACATCGAGTTCATCGTGGTGGTCAACGCCGATTTCTGGTCGGGCCTCAGCGACAACCAGCGCACCCTGATCGAAGCCGCCGCCATCAAGGCCGAGGACGACGTGCGCAACCGCATGGCCCAGATCGAGGCCGAAGCCTACGACGCCGCCCGCGAGGCCGGCATGACCATCTACACCCCGAGTGCGGCCGAACTCGACGCCTGGCGCGGTGTCAGCCAGCCGGTCTACGATGCCTATCTGGAGAAGGCGGGGCCGCTTGGGGCCACGCTCCTGGAGGCAGCCCAGGGCCTCGGCGGCTCCTGAGCCCAGGCCGAGGGGAGAGGGGGATGGACGCTCTTCAGGTGCTCGCGGCCTTCGGGCCAGCGCTGGCGGGGACGGTGTTGGCCCAAGCGAGCCCCGGCCCCAATCTGGTGGCCGTCGCGGCGGCAGCGCTCGCCCAAGGGCGCGCTGCTGGGCTTGCGGTGGTCGCGGGGGTAGCCTCGGGGGTGTTGGTCTGGGCGGGCGCGGTGGCGCTCGGGCTCGGGGCGCTGCTGGCGGCTTATCCGGGCTTGCTGACGGCGATGAAGCTGATGGGCGGCGCCTATCTGCTCTATCTGTCGTTTCGTGCCCTGCGCGCAGCATGGCGCGGTACGGGTCCTGCAACGCTCTCGCCCGGGGCACGCCGCTCGCTGGCTCGGCACTGGCGCACCGGCATGCTGGTGGTGCTGACCAACCCCAAAGCGGCGCTGATGTGGGCGGCGGTGGCGGCGTTTCTCTTTGGCCAGGGCCTCGGCGGCTGGGAAGTGCTCGCCTTCGGACCCGTGGGCGCCCTCAGCGCCACCCTGATCTACGGCGGCTATGCGCTATTGTTCTCGACCGGGCTTGCCACCCGCCTCTACGCCCGCGCAGCACGGGCGATCGAGGCCGCCTTTGGCGCGGTCTTCGGCGCCATGGGCGCGGCACTGGCCCTGGATGGGTTGCGCGCAGCACGCTGATGGCCCTGCTCCGCACTGCCTTTGCCGCCCTGATCCGTGCCCTCGCCGGGATCGCCGCGGTGCTTTTCGCAGCCGCCGGTGCCATGCTGACCTATGAGGTGGTGGCGCGCTATTTCTTCACCGCGCCCACCATCTGGGCCGCCGAACTCAGCCAGCTTTGCCTAATCTGGGGCACGCTGCTGGCTATGGCCTGGGCGCTGGATGCGCGCCGCCACATCGCCGTCGATGCAGTCGCCGGGCTGCTCCCCGACGGCCTGCGCCGCATCACCGAAGCGGCGGCCATGCTGGCCGTGGCGGCCTTCTCCGCCGTGGTCGCCTGGCACGGCTATGCGATCTTCGCCACGTCCTTTGCGCGCGGGCGCACCACCGGCTCCATGCTCGACCTGCCCGCCTGGCTCACCGAACTGGCGGTGCCGCTCGGCTTTGGCTTGCTCGGCGTCCAGGCCCTGATCGAGATCGGGCGTGCGCTCAGCGGCGACTACCCGCGCCCGCGCGAAGGCGGAGCCGAATGACATGAGCGTGGTCTGGATCCTTGGCGCGCTGTTTGCCTTGCTGCTCGCGCGCGTGCCCGTCGCCTTCGCGCTCGGCGGGCTTGGCCTGGCGCTGCTGCTGCTTGGTGGCTTCTCGCCGCTGATGGCGCCCCAAGCCGTGCTCTCGACACTGGACGGCTTCATCCTGCTCGCCGTGCCGCTGTTTCTGCTCATGTCCAATGTGCTGCTCAAGGGCGGTGTCGGCGCCGATCTCTTCGCCGCCGTGCAAGCCTGGGTCGGCCACTGGCCTGGCGGACTGGCGGTGGCCACCATCCTCTCCTGCGGGATCTTCGCAGCGATCTCGGGCTCGTCCGTCGCAACGGCTGCCACCATCGCCACCGTCGCCATCCCCGAGATGATCGACCGCGGCTATGACCGGCGCTTCGTCTACGGACTGCTGGCGGCAGGCGGTACGCTCGGCATCCTGATCCCGCCCTCGATCCCGATGATCGTCTACGGCTTCGTCACCGAGGAGTCCGTGATCCAGCTCTTCCTGGCCGGCATCGGGCCGGGGCTCGCCCTCATGAGCGGCTTCATCGTCATCGCCATGATCCACGCGCGGTTTTTTGGCGGCGCTGAGCCCGTCCCCGCCGCCTCCTGGTCCGAGCGTCGCCGCGCCAGCGCCCGTGCCGCGCCGAGCTTGGCCCTCGCGGCCCTCATCATCGGCGGCATCTACTCGGGCGCCTTCACGCCGACCGAGGCCGCCGCCATCGGCTTTGCCGCCTCGCTGGTCGTGACCGGCCTCTGGCTGCGCACCCTCACCTGGACGGGCCTGCGCGAGGCCGCCTTCGACGCCATGGCCACCACGGTTGCCATCCTGCTCATCATCGCCGGCGCCAAAGTGTTCGGCAAAGCCATCACCCTCTACCGCATCCCCCAGGACATCTCGGTGCTGATCGGCCAGACCATCGAGACCCCGCTTGCCTTTATCCTGGTGGTGAGCGTCGTGCTCTTGGTGATGGGGCTCGTGTTCGAGGCGCTTTCCATGGTGCTGATCATGACGCCGGTGCTGTTGCCCGCCGCCATGGGGCTGGGGTTTGATCCGATCTGGTTTGGCATCTTCATGGTGGTCATGGTCGAGTGCGCGCTGATCACGCCTCCGGTGGGGCTCAACCTCTATGTCATCCAGGCGGTGGCGCGCGCGCGCATGGGTGAGGTGGCGCGCGGCGTTTGGCCCTTTCTGGCGCTCATGCTGGGGACGGTGGCGCTCCTTTACGCGCTGCCCGATCTCGCCCTCTATATCCCCTTCAAGCTGTGAGGAGGCCCATGCGCGCGCCCGACAAACTTCGTGCCCTTCTGGCCCAGGATCGCCTGCATGTCATGCCGTGCTGTTATGATGCGCTCTCGGCCAAGCTGATCGAACAGGCGGGCTTTGGCCTCACCTTCATGTCGGGTTTTGCCGCCTCGGCCTCGCGCCTCGGCGCGCCCGATCTGGGGTTGATGAGCTATGCCGAGGTGGCCGAGCAGGCGCGCACCATCACGGACGCCGTCTCGCTGCCCGTGATCGCCGATGGCGACACCGGCTATGGCAACGCCATGAACGTGCGCCGCACGGTGGCAGGCTTTGCCAAGGCGGGCGCGGCGGCGGTGATGATCGAGGACCAACTGGCGCCCAAGCGCTGCGGCCACACCCCCGGCAAGGCGGTGGTGGCACGCGAGGAGGCTTTCGACCGCATCCGCGCCGCGTGCGACGCCCGCGAGGCTCTGCGCGCCGAGGGCCACGACATCCTGATCCTGGCGCGCACCGATGCCCGCCACGAGCACGGGCTCACCGAGGCCATCGCTCGCGCCGAACGCTTTCATACCCTCGGCGCCGATATCCTGTTCGTCGAGGCGCCGCGCAGCGTCGAGGAGATGCGCCAGGTCTGCGCCGATCTGCCAGGCCCCAAGATGGCCAATATCGTCGAGGGCGGCGAGACCCCCGAT
>JBCDHK010000159.1:0-8259 GCA_038750185.1 Pseudomonadota bacterium | reverse complement strand
CAGGAGCGAGGTGTTGAAGCGCCGGCCTTCAGGGGTCAGTTCGGCATAACCAAAGCTAATCGCGATGCGGTGGGCCTTGGCGCGCTCAAAAAGCGGGGTTGTTGCCGCGCCCGGCATCTCGGTCTCGTACCAGTGGTCGAGATCGGCGCCCTCCAGCAGATGGCGCGGGAAGAAAGTGGTCAGGCACAGCTCGGGGAAGACGACCAACTGACAGCCCTGCGCCGCGGCCTGATCGAGCAGCGCCAACATGCGCGCTACCACGGCCTCGCGGGTGTCGGCCCGTTGGATCGGCCCCATCTGGGCCGCCCCGATGACGATCTCGCGCATTGTCCCCCCTTACGCGGCCACGCGCCGCTCAAACCGCCCGGCCAGGCGCACCAAGGGCCAGAGGATAACCAGATACACCCCCGCCGCCAGCACAATGGGCGAGGCGTTATAGGTCACCGAGCGCGCCATGTCGGCCATGTGCAGCATCTCGGAGAGCGAGACCACCGAGGCGAGTGAGGTCAGCTTGACCACTTCGACGGTGTTGGAGACCAGATCGGGCAGCACGTTGCGCGTCGCTTGCGGCAGCACGACGTAGACCAGGCTCTGACGCGCCGAGAGCCCGGTGGAGCGCGCCGCCTCGTGCTGGCCGCGCCCGACGGAGATCAGCCCGGCCCGGAAAATCTCGCCGTAGTAGGCGGCGTTATTGAGGAAGAAGGCGATCACCACGGCGGCAAAGGGCGAGAGGTCGAGCCCAGCGAACGGCAGTCCGGCAAAGACGAAGATCAACAGCACGAGCGGCGGCAGCGCGCGGAACAGATCAACAAAAGCGATGGTCGGAAGGCGCAGCCAGCGTCGCTCGGACAGCACGCCAAGGGCCGCGAACAGCCCGCCGATCAGGCCGAGCGGGACGACGACCACACAGAGCGCGAGCGTCATCCAGAGGCCGTCCAGTACCATGGGCCAAGCGGCGGCCATGATCTCGAGGTTGAAGAACTGCTCGGCGATGGTCTCCATCAGGCGCGCACCCAGGTGAGGCGGCTCTCCAGCCAGCGCGAAAACACCACAAGCGGCAGGAAGATCGCCATGTAGGCCAGCGCCGCCAGGAGGAGCGGCGAGGCATTACCCGAGAACGACTGGGCGGTGGTGGCTTGGTTGAGGATGTCGGGCACGCCGATCACGGTGCCGAGTGCTGTCATCTTGGTGATGGCGATGGCGCGGTTGGTGAGGGGCGGAATGGCCAGGCGCAGCGCCTGGGGTAGGACGACATGGGCCAGCGTCTGACCAAAGCCGAGCCCGGTGGAGCGCGCCGCCCACCACTGGCCGCGCTCGACCGAGGTGATGGCGGCCCAGACGATCTCCTCGGCAAAGGCGGCAAGGACGAGGCCCAAGATCACCAAGAGCACCGTCCAGGCCGAGAGAAACACCCCCGCGCCCGGAAGGCCGAAATAGGCGATCAGGATCAAGACCAGGGGCGGCAGGGCACGAAAGATATCGGCAAAAACGATAATGGCCAGCGACAGCGCCCGGATCTCCAAGGCGCGCAGACAGGCCAGCGCCGTGCCGAGCAGCGTGCCGAGCACGACGATGAGGAGCGAGAGTTCGAGCGTGACCCAGACGCCGTCGAGGATCGCAGGCGCGTAGCGGGCCAGCACCTCGGCGTTCAGAAAGGCGTCTTGGAAACGCTCCAGCGGGCTCACGCCGCCCCCCAGTCGCCTTGCATGCGGGCCAGGAACGCCTGGGTGCGTGGATGTTGTGGCGCGGCGAAGACCGCCTCGGGCGGGCCTTGTTCGACGATGCGGCCTTGGTCGATGAACACCACCCGGTCGGCGGCGGCGCGGGCAAAGGCCATCTCGTGGGAGACCACCAGCATGCTCATGCCACCCTGCCTCAGATCGCGCATCACGCCCAGCACTTCGCCGACCAGTTCGGGATCGAGTGCGGAGGTCGGCTCGTCGAACAGCATGACCTCGGGTTCCAAGGCGAGCGCGCGGGCGATGGCGACGCGCTGCTGCTGTCCGCCCGAGAGTTGGGCGGGGTAGTGGTGGGCCTTGTCGGCCATGCCAACGCGCTCCAGGGCTGCCATGGCGGTGGCCTCGGCCTCGCGGCGGGTGCGGCGGAGCACCTTGCGCAGCGCCAGGGTGACATTGCGGCGCGCGGTGAGGTGGGGATAGAGGTTGAAGGACTGGAACACCATGCCGATGCGCCGGCGTATGGCATCCAGATCGATGCCTGGGCCGGTGACGGCCTCGCCGCTTAGGCGCACGCTGCCGCCATCGGGCTCCTCTAGGCGGTTGCAAAGGCGCAGCAGCGTCGACTTGCCCGAGCCCGACGGCCCGAGCACGAAAACCATCTCGCCACGGGCCACGTCGAGGTCGATACCGCGCAGAACCGACACCCCGGCGTAGGATTTTGCGAGGCTTGTAAGCGCCAGCGCCGGGACAGTAGTGGCTGTGTTGGTGAGCGGCAGGGCGTCTGCCACCGCTCTCACCCCCTCCTCAACCGCAGTCAAAGGCGTGGTCGTCCTCGACATAGCCCTCATAGCCCGGCTCGCCGAAGCCTGCGACGGGCGTCAGGGCGGCAGAGCCCTCGGCGGGTGCTGTGCCAAACCATTTCTCATGGAGCCCGGCGATGGTGCCATCGAGCTTCATGCACTCGATCTCGCGCTCGACGGTGGCGCGCAGCTCGTCGTCGCCCTTGCGAAACGGCATGCCCCAGACGCGCCCGGTGGAAAACAAAAAGCTCAGCTTGATGGCCGGGTTCTTTTGCGCCGCCCAAGCCGAGACCGTGTTGCCCGCCACATTGGCAAAGGCACGCCCCGAGACCACGGCCTGCACCGCATCGGTGTTGGTGCCGTAGCTCTCGACCGTCCAGCCGATTTCCTCGGCCAAGTCCCGCGCCCAGGCGTCATAGACCGAGCCCTTGTTGACGGCGATGGTCTGCCCGGCAAAGCCCTCCAGCGTCTCGACCTCGGGCGCATCGGCGCGCACGACGAACTGGAAGTCGGTGTTGAGATAGCCCTCGGAGAATAGCAGGTTGGCCGCGCGCTCCTCGGTGATGGTGGTGGGCGCGACCACAAAGTCGTAGGTGCCGGCTTGAAGGCCGGGCAGGATGCCGGAGAACTGGGTGGCGACGATGTCCATCTCCCAGCCGAGCCGCTCACCGATGAGATTGGCGAGATCGACGTTGAAGCCCTCGATCCCGCCGCCGAGCTTGGGCATGGCGTGGGGGGCGAAGGTGCCGTCGAGGGCGACCTTGTAGACCTTGTCATCGGCCGCTGCTGGCGCGGTGGCAATGATAGTGGCCAGCACTGCTGCTAGTCGGATCGCTTTGCCGTGCATTTCAGTCCCCCTTGTCCTGCGATTGATCGAGATACGCTACAAGCGGCGGCGGCGTCTTGCCAACCGATTCCTGCGTCGTTTTGCATATCTCCTGAGCCTCTAGCGCTGCATGGAGTAGATTTTCTGCCTAAATCATAGGCGCTCATGAAGGACTGCAAAGAGGCCCAGCAGGCTAGTGATAGTCCACCAAAGACCACCCCCGTGATTTGCACCGCCGCCGCCGATACCAGGCGATCCGCGCGAGGCGATCACCGCGCCCATGGCAGGCCCCGGCGATCTGGTCTATCAAGCGCCACGCTCGGATACCGAAACGCTGCCGGCCACAGCGTCGATCGTGGTAGACAATGGCAGGGCGCGCTCAGGCACGGCCCTTGGAACCGGCTCTGAAACCAACTGGGAACCCCATGGACGAGACCGCAACAACCGCGACCACCCCAACCCATGACCTGACCGGCGCCGAAGCGCTGGTGCGCACGCTGGCTGACTGCGGGGTTGAGGTCTGCTTTGCCAATCCGGGCACCTCGGAGATGCAGTTTGTCGATGCGCTCGGGCGCACGGGGCTGTTGCGCTGCGTGCTCGGGCTGTTCGAGGGCGTGGCGACGGGGGCTGCGGACGGCTATGCGCGCATGGCCGGTAAACCGGCGGCGACGCTCTTGCACCTCGGCCCGGGGCTCGCCAACGCCGGCGCCAATATCCACAACGCCCGCAAGGCGCGCACGCCCATGGTCAATCTGGTCGGCGATCATGCCAGCCGCCATCTGGCCTATGATGCGCCGCTGACCTCCGACATCGCAGCGCTGGCCAAACCGCTCTCGGACTGGGTGCGCACCGCAGGCTCAGCCGCCACCATCGCCAGCGACGGCGCCGCCGCAGTGGCCGAGGCGATGGCCTGGCCCGGACGGATCGCCACGCTGATCGCGCCCGGCGAGGCTGGCTGGGACCAAGGCGCCACCTTGGCCGATCCTCTGGCGTCACGCGGCCCGCGCGCCCTTGGCGAGGCCGATCTGCAGGCAGCCGTCACGGCCCTCCAGGCGCCCGGGCAGACGGTGCTCTTTGTCGGCGGTCCGGCACTGGCCTCTGCCGACACACTGGCGCTCCTGGCCGGGCTTGCCGCCAAGACCGGCGCCGAGGTGCTGGCCCCGACCTCCAACCCCCGCATCGAGCGCGGGCGCGGGCGCGCGGCCATCGAGCGCCTGCCCTATGCCATCGATCTGGCGTTGGAGCGGCTCAGCCACATCGAGCGCGCCATCTTGATCGGCGTCGACCAGCCGGTGGGGTTTTTCGCCTATCCAGGCAAGCCGAGCCTGATGCTGCCCGAGGGAGCGGAAGTCCTGACCCTCGCCGCCCCCGACCAAGACGGACGCGAGGCCGTGACGGTCCTGGCCGAGCGCCTCGGCGTGACGCCGCTGATACCAGCCGACGCGCCCGAGCCCGAGGCCCCTGCCCCCGGCGAACTCACGCCAGAGACCCTGGCCACCGCTGTGGCTGCCGCCTTGCCCGAGCACGCCATCGTCATCGATGAGGGCATCACCGCTGGGCGTGCTGTCTGGCCTGCGACGGCGGGTTGTCCGCCGCATACGTGGCTGGCGCTCACCGGGGGGGCCATCGGCATCGGCCCGCCGCTGGCGCTGGGGGCGGCGGTAGCTTGTCCTGAACGCCCGGTGGTGGCGATCCAGGCCGATGGTTCGGCGATGTACACCATCCAGGCGCTCTGGAGCCAGGCGCGCGAAGGCGCCAATGTCACCACCGTGGTGCTGGCCAACCGGCGCTACGACATCTTACGCCATGAACTGTTCAAGGTCGGCGCCAATCCGGGGCCGCAGGCGCTCTCGCTGCTCGACATCGGCAATCCGGCGCTCGATTTCGTCGCGCTGGCCCGTGCTCAAGGGGTCGAGGCGAGCCGGGTTACGTGTCCGGCGGCGCTCGCGCACGCGATTGCAGCCTCGGTGCGCAAGCCGGGGCCGCAGTTGATCGAGGCGGTCTTGCCCTAAAGCGATTTCAAAGGAGGTGGAACACCGACTGACTCGGAAATCGCGGCAAAGCACCCAAGCGATTTCAAAGGTGGTGGAACACCGACTAATTCGGAAATCGCGGCAAAACACCCAAGCGATTTCAAAGGAGGTGGAGCATTGACCGGCGCGAGAAGCGCGACAGAACAGGCGGTCTCACGCCGCGCCCCTGCCGCGCAGCCGAAGGCCGAGCTTGATGGTGGGCGAGGCCAACACGGCCCCCGCGATCACCAGCGGTGCGGCGATCAGAAACGCGCCGCCCGGCGTCTCGGCAAATACCGCAGCACCGATGGCCGCCGCCCAGAGGATGGTCAGATACTCAAACGGCGCGAGCAGCGAGGCCTGGGCATAGCGAAACGATAGCGTCATCGCGATGTGGGCCGCGCCCCCGAAAAGCCCGGTCGCGACCAGCAGCGCCCAGGTGAGCGCGTCCGGTGAGGCCCAGCCGAAGGGCGCCGTGGCAAGACCGGCGACGGCACAAGCCAGCGCGAAGTAAAAGGCGATGGCCCCGGGGCTCTCGGTCGCGGATAGAGCCCGCACCTGCACCAGAGCGCCTGCGGTCAGCGCGGCGGTGGCAAGCCCCAGCCCCACGCCCAACAGTTGGGGCGCCTCGCCGCCAAAGCGGGGCGCCGTGAGCATGGCGACACCGGCAATCCCAAGCCCGACCCCACCCCAACGGCGCAAACCAGGGCGCTCGCCAAGCAGGAGCGCCGCCAGGGCAACAGTCATCACCGGCGAGAGATAGGAGAGCATGGTCGCCTCGGCGATGGGCAGCAGTTGGAGGGTGGCGAAGGAAGTGAACATGGCCGTCCCGCCCAGCAGGCAGCGCGCAAGATGGCCAAATGGGCGTTGTGTCAGCAGGCCGTTGGGAAACTCATTGCGCCACCACAGGAAAATCACCAGCGGCACCATGGCGATGGCCGAGCGAAAGAACACGATCTGTCCGAGCGGTGCAGCGTCGCCAACCGCCTTGACCGCCGCGGCCATCCCCGTGAACAACACCCCCGAGAGGATGCGCAACAGCACACCGAGCGTCTCGGGGCTCATGCCGGCCCCGCCAGGCCGACCCGGTCGCGCAACGTGTCACCAGCGAGGTTGAAGGCCAGCGCCGAGACCACGATGGGAATGCCGGGCAACAGCGCATAGGCCGGCGCGGAGAGGATATAGGTGCGCGCTTCCAACAAGATCACTCCCCATTCGGGCTGGGGCGGCGAGGCGCCAAAGCCGAGAAACCCAAGCCCCGAGATCGCCAGGATGGCGCGAGCGACATGGGCTGTCATGATCACCACCATGGCCGGCAGCACGGGCGGCATCAGGTGATCGAGGGCGATGCGCACCGGGCGGACGCCGCTCAGCCGCGCAAGCGCCACATGATCGGTGGCCGCTGTGGTCAGCGTCATGGCGCGCACGACGCGGGCATAGCGCATCCAACCGACGACGGCGAGGGCGAACAGCACTTCCGTGCCCCCGCCGCCCAGCACGCCCGCAACCGCCAGCGCTGCGACCAGTTCGGGAAAGGCGAAGAAGGCGTCGGTGATGCGCATGAGCGCGGCGTCCAGCCAGCGCCCGCCCATCCCGGCAATCAGGCCGATGACCAGGCCGATGGCCGCTGAGACGATCACCACGAGGATCGCCAGCCCCACCGAGAGACGCGCCCCGGCCAGCACACGACTGAAGACGTCGCGCCCCAGGTGGTCGGTGCCAAACCAATGCTCGGCACTGGGTGGTGCAAGGCGGATCAGGGGATCGGGGCGCAGCGGATCGTGGGGCGTGATCTCGGGGCCGATAACCGCCAGCACCAGGATCGAGAGCGACACGGCAATGGCACCAAGGCGGAGCGGATCGGTGAGGCTCATGCCATGCCCTCGCCCGTGCGCGGATCGAGCCAAAGGGTGAGCAGATCCACGATGAGGTTCATGGTCACAAACAGTACGGCGCTGAACAGCACGAAAGCCTGGATGACCGGATAGTCGCGCCCATCCACGGCTTCGATGAAGATCAAGCCCAGTCCGCGCAGGCCGAAGACGTATTCCACCGCCACCGCACCCTCCAGGACAAAGGCGATCTCCAGGGCAAAGATCGTCACCACCGGCAACAGCGCATTGCGCAGCGCGTGGCGTCCGATCACGCGGGCTTCGCCTACCCCGCGCCCGCGCGCCGCGGCGATGTGGCGGGCGGCCAAGGCCTCGATGGTGGCCGAGCGTAGAAGCCGCGCGGTGGTGACGGTGATCCCGGTGCCAAGCGTCAAGGCAGGCAGCACCAGATGCTCCCAGTCGCCGCGCCCAAAGGCGGGCAGCCAGCCGAGATTGACTGAAAACACTACGATCAAGAGCACCCCCAGCCACCAATTGGGCATGGCCGAGCCAAGCGTGGCCAGCGTCACGCAAAGCCCGTCAAACCAGGTGCCGCGCCAGACCCCGGCCATGAGCCCAAGCGGGATCGACAAAACGGCAGCCACGGCCACGGCGGCCAGGGCGAGTTGGAGCGTGCGGCCCAGGCCCTCGGATAGGATGTCGGCCACAGGGCGACCATCGATCAGCGAGACGCCGAAGTCGAGGCGCGCCAGATCGCCCGCCCAGCGCATCCACTGCACCAGGAACGGATCGTCGACGCCGATCTCAGCGCGGATGCGGGCCAGACTTGCCGCATCGAGCGCGACTGCGGCGCCGTGGCGGGCCTGCGCGATGGCCATCACGGCGTCGCCCGGGGCGAGTTGGAGCAGCAGGAAGGTGAGAAAGCTCGCCAGCACGATCACCAAAAGCGCGCCTGCGATGCGGCGCAACGCCGGGGCGATCATGCGTGGGCCTCCCTTGCGCCGCTGGTGCGGGCAGCCGCAAAGGCCGCGCGGCGGCGGCCGTCGCTCTCGACGAGCAGGCGCGCGGCCTGGCTTTGCGGGCTTGAGAGCAGGCGCGCGGCGGGGGCGT
>JBCDHK010000158.1:0-8312 GCA_038750185.1 Pseudomonadota bacterium | reverse complement strand
TGCTGGGGGCAGAGGAAATGGGCGTGGGCCTCGATGGCGCCGGGGGTGGCGATCAGGTGTTCGCCGTTGATGACGGTGGTGTTGGGGCCGGTGACGAGGCGCGGGTCGACCCCGGCCATGATGTCGGGGTTGCCCGCCTTGCCGAGCCCTGCAATGCGGCCTCGGCGGATGCCGATGTCGGCTTTGAGGATGCCAAGCGTCGCATCGATTATGGTCGCGTTGTGGATCACCAGATCGAGCGCGCCGGCGGCGTCGGTGGCTTTGACGCAAAATCCCTCGCCGTCGCGCATGGATTTGCCCGCGCCGGTGGTGAGTTCGTCCCCTGCGCCGCCGGCCTCGCGGATCAGGTCGCGCTCGATCTCGGCCCAGAGCAGCGTGTCGCCAAGGCGCATCCGGTCGCCGGTGGTGGGGCCGTACATCTGGGCGTAGGCTGCGCGCGAGATCCTGGCCATCAGCTGCCCCCATAGCCGTTATCGCGGGCGCGTTGCAGCGCGGCGGAGCGGGCGCTGCCGTCGGTCGGGCCGTCGGTGAGGGCTGCAAAGCCGTGGGCCTCTGCGCGCCCGGCGAAGGCCACCAGCGTGACGGTGCGCGCCACGCCCGGATCGAAGCGGATGCCGCCGCCCGAGGGCACATCGAGGCGCATCCCGAAGGCCTGGTCGCGCGGGAAGGCCAGCGCCGGGTTGACCTCGAAGAAATGCGCGTGCGAGCGCACCTGGATCGTGCGGTCGCCGGTGTTCATCACCTCGATCTCGACACGCTCGCGCCCCTCGTTGATCTCGATCTCCTCATCCGGTGTCACGATGGCGCCCGGCGCCTCCGCGCCCACAGGCCCGAGCGGCTCGAAGACGGTGACGAGCTTGGTGCCCTCGCGCATCGAGACCTCGACCGAGACGAGCGGCACCAGCGCCGCCACGCCCGGCTCGATGTCGTCCTCGCCGAGCAAGGTGGCGCCGAGGGCTACCAGATCGGGGTGGGAGAGCCCGCGCCGGGCGGCGGTGATGATTTCGTCGGCGATGAGGGCCACGGCCTCGGGGGCGCTGAGCCGGATGCCCTGCGCGCGGTAGCGCCGGGCCAGTTCGGCGGCGGTGAAGAGGGTGAGGCGCTCGGCTTCGGTGGGGCTCAGGTGCATGGGGGTCTCAATTGGCGAAGAGGCGTGCGGCATCGGGCGCGCTTGTGTGGCGCATCAGCGCGATCTCGGTGAGGGAGGGGGCGATGCTGGGCGTCTCCGGCGCGGCTTCGGCCAACCGGGCCACCCTCGGCGCCAGATCGGCCCGGAGGCGTTGGGCCGCCAGCGCGCCGAGGAGATTGAGCCTGACCGCCGCCGAGCAGAGGCGCGCGAGCATGGTGGTGCCCGCCGCCGTGAGCGCCTCGGTGCGCGTGAGCCCGAGGCTGGCCCAGACCACCCCCTCCGCCACCGACAGATGGCCGGGGCTTTGGCCCTCAGTGACGGCGCGGGCGTAAGGGTGATCCGCGAGAAGCCCGAGGCGTGCGACTGCCGCCAGAAGCCCCTGCCCCGCACGGCGGCTGCCCTCGCGCGCAGGGGTCGGCCAGAGAGAGGCCTCCACCTCTGCATCCAACGCGGTGAGGGAGGCAGGGTCGGCACCGTGATAGGCCCCGTGCGCCTTGGCCGTGATCGCCCGGTCGAAGGGCGCCCAGCGGTACTCCAATTCGTGGGCAATCCAGGCCGAGACGCCGTCTCGCCCGACCAAGCCATCGCGGGCCAGCCGCTCCAGCCCCCAGGAAAACGCAAAAGCTCCGCTCGGAAATCCGCTGTCGGCGATCTGCAAGGCCAGCGCCAAGGTCTGCGCACCACTCGTGGCAGGCGCCGCCATCAAGGGGCGAGGTAGCGCAGCAGATCCGGATGATCGCGCACCTCGGCCACCGGGCCCTCCAAGGCGATGCGCCCGCGCTCCATGACATAGGCATAATCGGCCAGACGCAGCGCCAGATCGACGTGCTGCTCGACCACCACGAGCCCCATCTGGGCAGACAACTGGCCAAGACGCTCGGCGATTTCCTCGATCACGCCGATCCATACACCCTCAGTAGGCTCGTCGAGGAGAAGGAGCTGCGGGCGCCCGAGCAGCGCACGCCCAATCCCGAGCATCTTGCGCTCGCCGCCTGAGAGCGTGCCGGCCTGCTGATTGAGGCGGGCGCCGAGCTTGGGGAAGAAGTCGAGCACCATGTCGAGATCGGCGCCCTGGCGCCCGCGTCCGGCAAGCGCCCCGAGGGCCAGATTATCGCGCACGCTGAGGCGGGCAAAGACCGCCTGCTCCTGGGGCACATAGGCCATGCCGCGGCGCACGCGCGCCTCGGTGTCGGTGGCCTGGATCTCGTCCGCATCGAAGCGGATGGCGCCTTCCATGGTCGGCAGTTCGCCGATCAGGGTCTTGAGGAGGGTGGTCTTGCCCGCCCCATTGCGCCCGAGCACAGCGATGCCACCGCGGGCCGGGGCCTTGAGCGACATGCCAAACAGCACCTTCGAGCGGCCATAGCCCGAGACGAGGCCCTCCACATCGAGAAGCGGCGCCTTCAGGGTGGCGGATGGCGGGGGGGCGAGGGTCTCAGACACGGGTGGTATAGACCTCCTGCACGCGCGTGCTCCGCTCGATCTCGGCCACCGAGCCGGTGTCGAGCACCTGGCCCTGGTCGAGTACCGTCAAACGGTCGCAGATGTCCTTGATGAAGTCCAGGTCGTGCTCGACGATGACGAGGGCGCAATAGGCCTTGATCGGCTCCAGGAGGCGCCCGGTCTCGCGACGTTCTTCGGGGCTCATGCCGCCGGTGGGCTCGTCGAGGAGGAGGAGTTTGGGCTTTTGGGCCAGCGCCATGGCGATCTCCAGCCATTGCTGCTCGCCGTGGCTGAGCTCGCCCGCGATATCGTCGGCGCGCGCATCGAGGCGAAAGCGCTCCAGGAGGCGGCAGACGTCCGCGTCGAGGGCGTGGCGGGTGCGCGAGCCTAGGAGCGCCCAGATGCCCTGGTGGGCCTGGAGGGCGAGGAGCACGTTGTCGTAGACGGACAGCTCGCCCAAGACCGCAGTGATCTGGAATTTGAGGCTGAGCCCGGCGCGCGCCCGGGTGGCTGGGGTCGCGCGGGTGATATCGCGCCCGTCGAAGGCGATGGTGCCGGAGGTCGCAAAGTGCGCCCCCGCGATGGCCTTGAGGAGGGTCGACTTGCCAGAGCCATTCGGCCCAATCAGCCCGTGGAAGCTGCCTGGCGCCACATCCACATCCACGCCGCCCAGCGCCTGGAGGCTGCCGTAGCGCTTGGTGACCTGGCGGACCTCAAGGAGCGCCATCGTCGTCCTCCTTGGGTTTGTCCTTGGCACCATAGGAGCCGATGCGCTCGCGCTCGGAGAGGATAAAGCCCAGAAGCCCGGTGGGCTTGTAGGCCACCACCACCAGCATCACGAGGCCGAGCAGGATCGGCCAGACCTGCTTGAAGAGGTCCTGGTCGGAAAGCTGGAAGGCGATCACCTCGATGGCAAAGGCACCCAGCACCGGCCCGATCAGCGTGCCCACACCGCCGAAGAGCCCGTAGAGCACTGCATAGGTCGAGAGCGCGATGCCCATGGAGGTCGGCCCGATAAAGCCTTCGTGGTGGGCATAAAGCCCGCCCGAGAGCCCGGCTATGGCGCCGGCGAGACAAAAGACCAGCGCCTTGAACACCTGCACCCGGTAGCCGAAGAAGGCGAGGCGCTCCTCGTTCTGGCGCATGCCTGCGAGGACCAGGCCAAGCTGGGAGCGCACCGTGTAGCGCGCAGCCAGGTAGCTGCCGACCAAGGCGAGCAGCACGATGTGGTAGAAGACCGGCCCCGTCTCGATCTCAAAACCGAAGACGGTGAGGAAATCCCAGATCGAGAGCCCGTTGGCCGCCCCCACCCACTGCCAGCCCGCCACCAGCCGCTCGGCGGTGTAGGAGGCGGTCAGCGTGCCGAGTGCGACGAAAATGATCGTGGGCGTGCGCTTGCCGAGCAACAGAAACCAGCCGATGAAAAGGGCCGCCACCAGCCCGACCACGATCGAGACCGGGATCACCACCAGCACCTCGGTGATGCCGCCCTCGTTGGCCATCATGGCCGCCACATAGCCCGCCATGCCGAAAAACAGCGCCTGGCCAAAAGTCATGATCCCGGAGTAGCCCCAGCAGAGATCGAAGCTGATCGCCAGCATGGCCAGCAGCATCATGCGCGTGGCGATGATGGTGTGAAAATCCGAGGTCAGATGCGGCACCGCGATGAGGGCTGCCAGCGTCAGCCCCTCGATGATGGGCAGCACTTTGAGGACGCGCCGCCGGCGGGCTGCCGCAGGCGCGGCGGGCTCGGGGATGCTGACCATGGGCGGGCTCCATCAGGGGCGGGTTGGGGCCCATCGAGGCCCTTGAGAGAGGGGGCCTACGCGGGCCCCCGCAGATCAGGCGCACTCGTCGGGCGCGACCATCTCGTCCTTGAAGAGGATGTTCCAGGAGCCGGCCTGAGCTTGGGCGATGTACATGTTCATCGCCGCGTGCCCCGTGCCCGGCACCATCTTGGTCGGGCCTCCCGGTGTATCGGTGACCTCAGCACTGTCGAGGGCTGTGGCGACCGCGTCGCGGTCGAGATCGCCCCCGGTGGCCAGCACCGCCGCCTCATAGAGCTTGATGCCGCGGTACATGCCCGTGGCCGCCGAGCCCGCGGTAAAGAGGTACTTGGTGTCGGGGAACATGGCATTGTACTCGGCGAGCAACTGGTTAGACACCGGGTCGTCGATGGTGTGGAAGTAGTCGAGGCAGCTATAAACCCCCTCCAACTCGCGCTCAGGCACATAGTTGACCGAGTTCTCATCGAAGTACACGCAGGATTGCGTGCCGCCGCGCTCCGAAAAGCCCGCCTCATAGAGCTGCTTGGTAAAGGCTTGCAGTCCCGGCGGGATCACCGTGTTGAAGACGTGGTCCACGCCCTCGTTCATGATCTTGGAGACGGTGGCCGAATACTCCAATTGATCGAGCGGGTAGTATTCCTCAAACACGATCTCGCCGCCCGCCGCCTCGATGGTCTCGCGCGCCCAGCGGTTGAGAAGCTGGGGCCAGATGTAGTTGGCCGAGGGCATGGCAAAGCGCCTGTAGCCTTGCTCGATGAGATAGGGCAGAAGCCGCGCGCACTGCTGGGCGGGCGTGGGCCCGGTGCAGAACAGGTTGGTCGTGCACTCCTGGCCTTCATAGAGCTGGGGGTAGATGTAGAGGGTGCGCCCGCGCCGCACGATGGGGTTCTTGATCGCCTCGCGCATGGCCGAGGTGATCCCGCCCAGCACCACATCGACCTGGGCCTGCTGGATGAGCCGGCGCACGTTGCCGACCGCGACCCCTGGATCGGAGGCAGTGTCCTCCAGGAATAGCTCGACGGGGCGGCCCAGGATGCCGCCGGCGTCGTTGATCTTCTTGACCGCGAACTGGGCGACTTGCCAGTTGGAGTTGCCCGAGGGCGCGATGGCGCCGGTGATGTCGGTGGCGATGCCCATCTTGATCGGGTCCTGGGCCGAGGCCCACTCGGGGCGCAGCACCCAGGTCGAGCCGACGGCACTCCAGCCAGCGGCGGCAAGGGCTGCGCCGCCTTTTAGCAGGCCGCGGCGGGTGGGGTTGGATCGCATTACAGTCTCCCTCTGCTGATCAGCCCGGCGGGGCGGAGCTTGACGATGACAAGTGCGGTGATGAACACCAGCACCTCGGCGAAGACGGGGCTGATGAGGCCCTCGATGGCATCGAGATCGCGCAGCCACTGAAAGCCCGGCACCATGGCGCCGATCATGGCAGCGCCCAGCAGCGGTCCTTCAAAGGTGCCCACTCCCCCCAGCATGACCGAGAGAAACGCCTGCACCAAAAAGCGCACGCCAAGATCGGCCGAGAGCGAGAAGAGCGGCACCATGAGCGCGCCGGCGAGCCCGGCCAGGGCCGCACCAAAGGCAAAGGTGGCGGCGTAGAGTTTTCGTGTGGAGACGCCCGAGGCGCGCGCCAGCGCCGGGTTTTCCAGCGCCCCGCGGATCTGTAGCCCCACGGAAGTGCGCGTGAGGGCAATGAAACAGCCGATCATCACCGCCATGGTGATGAGGATGATGGCCGTGCGCCAATAGGACAGCGAGACCCCCATCACCTCGAAGCCGCCGGGGATCGGCTCGTCTATGGAGTAGTACTGGCCGCCGATGAGCGCACGCACGCTCTCGCGCACGCAAAGCCCGATGGCATAGGTCGCCAGCATGGCAATGACGGGAGCAGCATAGAGGCGCCTGATGACGGTGGCCTCGATGGCCAAGCCAAAGCCCGCCACCAGGAGGGGGGCTGCCAGCATGCCCGTCCACTCCGGCAGGCCCAACTCGCGAAAGACATAGACCGTGTAGGCGCCGAGCAGCACCAACTCGCCGTGGCCCAGATTGAAGATGCCCATGAGCGAGGCGATCACCGCCAGTCCAGAGACCACCAACACCATGATCGAGGCGAAGGCGAGGATGTCGAAGGCCAGCTTGAGGGTGAGATCCATGGCGTGTTCGTGCCTCCAGTGTCGAATCGGAGGGTGGCGGCTGTTTGCCTCTCCGACAAGTTTTTTGCGCAATCAGAACGCATATTAGATATATTTTGCCGATAATGACGCCATTTTTTATGTAAACGACTAGATGATATGCAGTTTCACTTGACATCACCAGCGAAGCGGGGCTCTGCTGGCGCTCAGGGCGGCGTCAGGACCGCCTGCAATGATTCTCCAGAGGGGCGCCATGGCCGACGATGCAACTGACAAGGATCTCGACGTGGCGGCGCTGGCGACGGCGGCGGGGCTTGCGCTCTCGCCTGAGCGCCAGGCGCTGCTCGCGCCGATCCTGAGCGGCCTCATGGCCGATTTCGCTGTCCTCGATACGGTCGATCTGGGCGAGACGCCGCCCGCCTTTGGCTTCGACCCGCGGGCAAAGCCATGAGCGACCCGGCTCTCCTGGCGCTCACCGAGGCGGCAGCCGAGATGGCAGCGGGGCGGCTCTCCTCGGTGGAGCTGACCCAAGCCTGCCTGGAGCGCACCCAAGCGACCGAAGCCGCGCTCAACGCCTATGTCGTGCAGACGCCCGAGGCGGCGCTCAAAGCCGCGCACAAGGCCGATGCCGAGCGCGCCTCAGGCCAGGTCCGCGGCCCCCTTCATGGCGTGCCGGTGGCGGTGAAGGATCTGATCGATATGGCGGGCCTCGTCACCACCTGCTCCTCCGCCGTGCGCCGGGATTTCCCGCCCGCGCACGAGGACGCCGCCGTCGTCGCACGCCTGAAAGACGCCGGCGCGGTGATCGTGGGCAAAACCCATACCCACGAGTTCGCCTACGGCATCGCCACCCCCACCACGCGCAACCCTTGGGACACCGCGCGCATCCCCGGCGGCTCTTCGGGCGGCTCGGCAGCCTCGGTGGCCGTTGGTGGGTGCGCCATGGGGATCGGCTCGGATACGGGCGGCTCGATCCGCATTCCGGCAGCGCTTTGCGGCCTGGTCGGGCTCAAGCCCACTTACGGGCGCGTGAGCCGGGCGGGCGTGGCGTCGCTGTCGTGGTCGCTCGATCATGTGGGCCCGCTCACGCGCACCGTGGCCGATGCGGCGCTCTGCCTCGATGCCATGGCGGGGTTTGATGCGCGCGATCCGGCCTCGCTCGATGTGGCGTGTGCGGCGGCCTCCGAGCTTGGCCAGGGGGTGAAGGGCCTGCGCATCGGCTGGCCGAGCGACTATTTCCTGACCGATCTCCAGCCCGCCGTGGCCGAGGCCGCCGCCAAGGCGCGCGACCGTCTCGCCTCTGAGGGTGCGGAGATCGTCGAGGTGGCGATCCCCCACGCCGATCTGATCCTGGCCGTCGAATACGCGCTCTGCCTGCCCGAGGCCTCCAGCTACCATTATGAGACCATCCGCAGCCGCCCTCACCTCTACAATGAGGACGTGCGTATTTTCCTGGAGGCGGGCGCGCTGTTGCCAGCCTCGGTCTACCTCCAGGCCCAGCGCGCGCGGCTGCCGATCAAGGCGGGCTTTGCGGCACTCTTCGAGGGCATTGACGCGCTGCTCGCCCCCACGGTCGCCGCCACCGCTGTGCCCTGCGACACGCCCTCACTCACCTGGGAGAGCGGGCGCGAAGAGCCGCTCAACCCGGTCTATGTCCGCTTCTCAGCACCCGCCAACGTCACCGGGCTGCCCTCGATCAGCGTGCCCGCGGGCTGTGATGGCCAGGGCCTGCCCATCGGCGTGCAGATCATGGGGCCAGCGCTCAGCGAGGCCCGGATCTGCCGCATCGCCCAAGTCTTGGAGCGCCTGGAGCCCATGGCCAGC
>JBCDHK010000157.1:0-8389 GCA_038750185.1 Pseudomonadota bacterium | reverse complement strand
CCGCTGCGCGAGGAAGGCGGGCGCATCCTGGCGCTGGCCATCGTCGGGGTCAGCGTGACCTATCTCGCGTTTCACTGGGCGCTCGACTACGCCACTGTGATCCAAGTGGCCACCATGACCACGACGATCCCGATCTTTGTCGGTGTGATCAACCGTCTCGTCACCGGCGAGGCGCTGTCGACGGTCAAAATCGTCACCGGGTGCATGGCGCTGGCGGGCGTGATCTTGTTGCTGACCGATGGCGCGCTCTCCACGCTGCTGGGCGAGGGCGAGACGCTCTATGGTGTCGTGCTAGCCCTGATCTGCGCCATCCTGGGCTCGGGCTATGCCGTGCTGGCCAAACCGGTGATGACACGCCATGGCGCGCTCAAGATCACCGCGCTGGCCATGGCGATCGGCGGGGTTGGGCTTTGGCTCATGGTGGGCGCGTTCTTTTCGATCTGGGTCGATCCGAGCACGCTGTTCGAGCGCGCCGCCTCCGAGGCCACGCTGGGCGTACTGCCGGGCATCTGGCTGCTGGTGCTCGGCGTTTGGAACACCACGATCACCCAACTGCTGTGGTTTGGCGGGCTGGCCTCGGCGCCCGATATCACCCGCGCCAGCTATCTGTTCTTTCTCAAACCCGTCATCGCCGCCCTCCTGGCCGTGATCGTTCTCGCCGACGAACCCACACTGCTCCAGATGTTTGCCATTCTGGTCGTCACCGGGTCGGTGTTTGTCGAGATGTTCTGGTCGCGCCTGTCGGGACTGTTCGCCCGCAACCCCCAGGAGGCCGGCCAATGAAGATCGTCTCAGCCGATGCCATGCCCACTGTTGCCGCTGATCCGGCCCATTTCACGGGCGCGGTGTGGCAGCGCCCGGTGCTGCGCACCCCTGAAGGGCCGGAGGTGGCGCTGTTGCGTGTCCATTTCGCCCCGGGCGGGCGCACGCATTGGCACACCCACCCCGCCGGTCAGACGCTGCATGTGCTCTCCGGCATCGGCATCATACAAAAGCGCGGCCAGGCGGCAGAGCCGATCCGCCCGGGCGATACCGTCTGGATCCCGGCGGGCGTCGAGCATTGGCATGGCGCAGCACCCGGCCATGCCATGGAACACCTGGCGATGCAGGCGGTTATCGAGGGCACGACAGCGCTCTGGCTGGATGCGGTGACTGAAGACGTCTATGCGGCCAGTGAAGCGGTACTCGGATAGAGTTTTGCTTTGAGAGTGATTGGCTCTCAGCCGGTCGAGTATACGTCCAAATAGCAATACGTTAGAATAAACTGTCAGCACTGCCGTCAATCCGACTTGACGAATAGAGCGCTTTATGGCGCATTGGCCGGGCTTTGGTTCCTCCCCGCCTCCGGGCGGTTGGATTAATAGGGAACGCGGTGCGGCCTGCCCCTGGGGCGGTCAAATCCGCGGCTGCCCCCGCAACTGTAAGCGGCGAGCCTTGCTCCACATGCGCCACTGACTGCGGTCGGGAAGGCGGAGCGGAGGCCACGACCCGCAAGCCAGGAGACCTGCCAGAGCCATCACCCTTCCGTGGCGCGGGGCGCGCCCTCGGAGCGGTTCCTCCGCAGCGGTGAGTTCGACACGGCCCTTTGGGCGTGGGCGCTCTTGCTCCGTCCAAGCGCCGATTGCAACTGCAACGACCAGCGTATGCCGGTCGCAGAGGGGAGTATGGGATGCAAGCCATACAACGGGGCGTGGCGCTGGCGGCGCTGCTGGGGACAAGCGCGGCCATGGCCCAGGAGACGGCGCCTGAGGCACCACCGGAGACCTTGATCCTGGACGAGCTTCTGATCAGTGCCGGGCGCACGCCCGTCGGCGTCGACGAGACCGGGCGCGCCTTCACCGTGATCACCGGCGAACAGCTCGAAGCCCAGGGCGTGCGCTATGTCGCTGAGGCGCTGCGCCGGGTGCCAGGGGTTGCCGTGAGCCGCACGGGCAGCGTCGGCGGGCTGACCCAGGTCCGCCTGCGCGGCGCCGAGGGCAACCAGGTGCTGGTGCTCATCGATGGGCTGGAGGTCTCCTCCATCGCCCAGGGCGAGTTCGACTTTGGCAGCCTCCAGGTCGCCGGCATCGAGCGCATCGAGGTGCTCCGCGGCCCGCAATCGGCGCTCTATGGCTCCAATGCCTCGGCGGGCGTGATCTCCATCATCACCAAGCGCGGCGCGCGCGGTGGCACCGACTGGAGTGGCACCATCGAGGGTGGCACCGACGGCACGGCGCTGGTGCAAGGCACCGTCTCGGGCGGTGGCACCAACTGGAACGGCTCACTGACCGCCTCGTTTCGGCGCACCGCAGGCTTCAACGTGGCCACCGGCACCGACGACGCCGAGAGCGAGCGCGATGGTGATCGCAACTTCACCCTAACGGGGCGCGCGAGCGTCGATGTCACCGAGGACCTGCGCTTCGGCGGCACGTTTTTCCTGCGCGATCGCGAGTCCGAGTTCGACAGTCAACTCTTTCCCTTCCCCGCCGATGCCACCAGCGGCTTGGTGGTCGACAGCAACAGCGTCAATGAGGCGCGCGACATCGCCCTCGGCCTTTTCGGGCGCTACGAGATGCTCGACGACGCGCTGGTGCACGAGCTGCGCTTTGAAGTGACCGACACCCGCTCGGAAAACGTCATCGACGACGTGCCGGGCTTTACCAGCGAGGGCCGACGCTACAAGGGCGTGGTCCAGTCGAGCTATGCCTTCGACATCGGCACCATCGAAAACCTGGCTACCGCCGCCGTCGAGATCGAGGAGGAGATCAACCAGGCCTCCACCGGCGATCAGACCCGCACCCTGATTGGCCTGGTCGGCGAATACCGGGTGAGCCCCTTGGACGGCCTCGATCTGCAAGCGGGCCTGCGCTACGACTTCAACGATGCCTTTGAGGACGCCCTCACCTATTCGGTCGGCGCTTCTTATGCGATTGCTGGCACGGGCACGCGCCTGCACGCCTCCGTCGGGCGCGGCGTGGTCAACCCGAGCTTCTCCGAGCAGTTCGGCTTCTCGCCAGGGCGCTTCATCGGCAACCCCGATCTGGACCCCGAGCGAACCTTCCAATGGGACATCGGCGTCGAGCAGAGCTTGTTTGACGGGCGGGTGGTGTTCGATGCCACCTACTTCCGCGGGCGGGTGACCGATGAGATCATCTCGGGCTTTGACACCGCCGCCAGCTTGCCGACGTCGGTCAACGCCACCGGCGAGAGCCCGCGCCAGGGGGTCGAACTGGCGCTGACGCTTCTGCCCATCGACGCGCTGTCGCTGACGGCGAGCTACACCTACACGCTCTCCGAAGAAGGCTCGACCGGCTTTCAGGAGGTGCGCCGCCCACGCCACACCGCAGGCCTCGACGCGCTCTACCGCTTTGCCGGCGACCGCGCGACGCTGGGCCTCGGGCTCACCTACAGCGGCGATCAGCGCGATCTGGATTTCACGGCGGGCACCTTCCCAGCGCCACTGATCACGCTCGACAGCTACGTGCTGCTCAACATCCAGGGCAGTTATGAGGTAACCGAGAACCTCGCCGTCTTCGCGCGCGTCGAGAACGCGACCAACACCGATTATCAGGAGGTATTCAACTTCGAGACCCAAGGGATCGCCGGCTTTGCCGGGCTCCGGGTCAACTTCTGAGGCCGGGCGGTGCGAGCAGTGCGGGCGGTTCTTTGGCGGGTCGTTCTCTGGCTGATGCTCTCCACCCCCGCGGTGGCCGAGGCGCCAGCCCGCGTCGTCTCCATGAACCTCTGCACCGATCAGTTGGCCATGCTGGTGGCAGCCCCTGGCCAACTGATCTCGGTCAGTTATCTGGCGCACGACCCCGGCACCTCGGCCATGGCCGAAGAAGCCCAGCGCTATGACACCAACCACGGGCTGGCCGAGGAGATTTTTCTCCTGGCCCCCGATCTGGTCATCGCCGGCACCTTCACCACACGCGCCACCGTCTCCATGCTGCGCCGCCTCGGCGTGGAGGTGGTCGAGTTCGCCCCCGCCAGCAGCCTCGACGACATCCGCACCCGCCTCACCGAGATGGGCAAGGCCCTCGGGCGCGAGACAGCCGCCGCAGAGATCGTCGCGCGGTTCGACGCCGATCTGGCCTCAGCAAAGGCCAAAGCAGACGTGCGCCCGCGCGCCGCACTCTACTTTTCAAATGGCTATACCCTGGGGCGCAGCACCTTGGCGGGCGCCGTGCTGGAGGCCGCTGGCCTGGCCAATATCGCCATCGAAGCCGGCCATGAGGGCGGCGGACACCTCCCCCTCGAACAACTGATCCAAGCCACCCCCGATCTGGTGGTCACGGGGCGCACCTACGACACCCCAGCACGCGCGCAGGAGATTTTTCAACACCCCGCCCTCAAAGCCCTACGCGCACGCACCCAGACCGCGCCCGTGGCCGACCGCGACTGGGTCTGCGGCACCCCCTTCGTGATCGCAGCGATCCGCCGGTTGGTGGCAGCGCGCGATGGCGTTTTAGAGGCCCGGTGATGCCCTACCGCGCCCTCCTCGCCTGCCTGAGCGCGCTGGTGGGTGTGCTGGTTGCAGCCTCGCTCCTCATCGGCCCGGCAGCGCTGGGGCCGACAGAGAGCCTACGCGCGCTCTTTGCCGGCGGCACCGAAGCCACCGCCCTCATCATGCGCGAGATCCGGCTGCCGCGCACGATCCTGGCACTGACCATCGGCGCAAGCCTCGGCCTCTCGGGCGCGGCGCTGCAAGGCTACCTGCGCAATCCCCTGGCCGAGCCCGGGCTGATCGGCGTCTCTTCCACCGCAGCCCTCGGCGCTGTGATCGCAGTCTACACCGGGCTCTCGGCAGCCTTCCCGCTGGCACTGCCGCTCATGGGGCTCGCGGGTGCCCTTCTCGCGGTGTTTTTGGTGCTCGCTCTTGCCGGGCGCGACGCGGGCACGCTGACCCTGATCCTGGCCGGGGTCGCTGTGACCGCTTTTGCCGGCGCGCTGACATCGCTTGCGCTCAACCTCTCGCCCAACCCCTTTGCAGCACTGGAGATCGTGTTCTGGCTCCTCGGCTCGCTGAGCGACCGCTCGCTGAGCCATGTCTGGCTGGCCCTGCCCTTCATGGCCGTGGGCTGGTTGCTGCTGGCGCGCCTTGGCCGAGGGCTCGACGCGCTCAGCCTTGGTGAGGAAACTGCGGCCTCGGTCGGGGTTCGGCTTGGGCGGCTGCGCCTCATGGTGGTGCTCGGCACGGCGGCGTCGGTCGGGGCGGCAACGGCGGTGGCGGGCGCCATCGGCTTTGTCGGGCTCGTCGTGCCCCATCTGCTGCGCCCGCTGGTCGGCGCCCAGCCCTCGCGGCTGTTGCCGGTCTCGGCGCTCGGGGGAGCTGCGATGCTGCTTGCCGCCGACATCTTGGTGCGCGTTGTCGCGCCTGGGCGCGATCTCAAGCTCGGGGTGCTGACGGCGCTGGTCGGGGCGCCGTTCTTCTTGTGGCTGGTCTGGCAGAGCCGGCGGCGGCTGGCATGAGCGCCATCGTCCTCGACCAACTGCGCGTCCGCCTCGGCCAACGCACGGTGATCGACGGCGTGACGCTGGAGATCGGGCCTGGTGAGTGCGTCGGCCTGATCGGCCCCAACGGCGCGGGAAAATCGACCCTGATGCGCGCGGCGCTGGGCCTTATCCCGGCCGAGGGCACGAGCAACCTCGCGCGCCTGCCGGCAAGCGCGCGTGCTCGCACCGTGGCCTGGCTCGCCCAATCGCGTGAGATCGCCTGGTCGCTGTCGGTCGAGACGCTGGTGGCCATCGGACGTGCCCCCCATCGCCGCCCCGGTACGCCCTTGGACACCCACGACCGCCAAGCGATGACCACCGCCATGGCCCGCACCGACGTCGCAGCCTTTGCCAAGCGCCCCGCCACCCAGCTCTCAGGCGGCGAGCAGGCGCGGGTGCTGTTGGCCCGCGCCCTGGCACAGGAGACCTCGATCCTGATGGCGGACGAGCCCATCGCAGGGCTCGATCCAGCGCACCAGATCACGGCTCTGGAGACCTTTGCGGCCCTGGCTGGCGAAGGCCGCACGGTGCTCACCGCCCTCCACGATTTGGGGCTGGCCGCGCGCTGGTGCACGCGCCTTGTGCTACTCGACCAAGGCCAGATCGTCGCCGATGGCACGCCCGAGACCGTGCTTACAGAAATGCGCTTGCAAGAGGTCTACGGCATTCGCGCCCATCTCGACACAGTGGCCGGCCAATTGATCGTCCAGCCCCTGGCACGGGTTGCGCCGTGATTGCGCATCTGGCCCGGCCCTGGCTGGTGGCCGATCTCGGGGGCCCTCACCGGGTGCTGAGCTGGTCGCTCAACCGACCGGGCTTTGTCGAGGCCGAGCGGATCGTCTGGCGCGAGGTGCGCAATGCCGATTTGCCTGAAAACCTCGATGCACCTGCATGGTTTAAGGCCGAACTCGACGCCGCAGGCCATGCCGAGGCCGTGGGTCTGCTCACCTCGCGCACCCTGACGCGCTTTGTTACCACCGAGGCCACCGCCGAGGACATCACCGCGCGCTGCATCGCGACCGTGGGCCTCTCCAACGCAGAGCGGATCGGCACGCGGCTGAGCCACGCGGCGCTGGCCGGCACGATCAACATCGCCGTCGCCGTCTCCCTCCCGCTTGCCGATGCCGCGCTCATCGAGGCGCTCAGCATCGCGAGCGAGGCCCGCACCGCCGCCGTCCTCGCCCACGGCCCCGATCTGCCCACAGGACGCGCCACCGGCACCGGGACCGACTGCATCGCTGTCGCCGCACCGCCAGGGCGCGCGCTCCATGCCGGGCTGCACACGCCCGTGGGTGAGGCACTCGGTCGCGCGGTGCTGGACGCGGTGGCCCGCGCCACGCAGGATTGGATGACAGAACAAGGAGGCAGCGATGGTCGATCTACGCGGTGAATTGGAGAGCCACTTGCAGGACTGGCAAGCGGGCTGGAGTGTGGGCTCGTTCGGCGCCATTGCCGAGTTTCATCAAGACGCGGACGAGGCAGCGCTGGTCGAGGCCCCGCTCACCCGGGCGACAGCGCGCGGCGCGATCCGCATCGAGCGTCTCGACGGCGTGGTACCCGTGGCCTGGGAGGCGCTCAGCAAAAACCCCGCGCGCTGGCAGCAGGGCGTGGCGCTTTGCCTGCCAGTCGACGAAGCGCGGGCCTCGGGGCGGCGCGTGCTCACCGAGTGCGGCCCTGATGCGGGCGCCATCCGCCCAGAAGACCGCACGGCCATCCTCTTCGACATGGGGCTTGCCCAGGCCAATATCGATTTTTGCATCCGCACCGATGACCCGGCACTGCTGGCGTGCTTGCGCGCTGAGGCTGGGCGTTCGCTCCTGGAGCCCGGCAATCCGGCCATGGGCGCAATCCTGAAGGCCCATCCCCACCGCGTCTCGCTCTCGGCCATTGGGCGCTGCGAGGTCTACCAAAAGATCGGCGGGTCCGACACCGGCGGCGTCTCGCCAGCGGGCCCCCACACCCACGTGCTGCCCAAACTGATGGCGGCGGGGCGCTCGCACTCGGCCAACACGCCGATCCCAGAGGCTCTGATGCCGGGGATGATGCTGCATCCGGCCAATCCGACCATGGGCACGCTTGGCGAGGACCGCGCGTTCGACGACGCTTTGTTTGCGCGGTTTCAGCGTCTGTTGGAGGCGTGGGGGGCGCCGGAGTATGTCGCGGCCAAGGGGCGGGTCTGGGCGGCGATGGATGCAGATCGTCTGCCAGAGGCGTGTCCTGAGACCGACCAGGCGTCCTCTCGGGTCGAGCGCACGGCACTGCGCAACGCGATCCGCCAGCGCGCGCGGGGCCATGGGGTATCGGCGCTGGTTGCGGCCTGGTCTGCCGCTCTCGATCGCGGCGCGATCACGGCGGATGAGGATATGCCGGGCCACTAGAGCGCATTGCGACCATTCTGGTTCGCCAATGCGCTCTAGGATATTGTTCTGCCGCGGTTTGCGAGCCGCGCTCTCGTGCCAGAAGCGCTTCAAACCGCTCTAGCAGCGTCGATAAAGTGCGTTTTCTGCACAGCTTCGCCAACCCCGCCGATCCCAGCCAAGATCAAAATGCTTGGGCCACCAACTCCAACCTTGGCGCCAGCGTGGATACCGGGCGCACCCTGTTCGGCCTGCCGACCACGCGCTTCAATCTCGGCAATTACATCCGAGTGCCGAGCATCGACTTCAACGGCTTTGTGGCTAGCGACTTCGTCATGGAAGCCTGGGTCTATGCCAATACCCGGGGCTCGATCATGACCGTCTACGAAGGCCGGCGGCAGTTTAATTTCCGTGTCGGGTTGCCTGGGTCTTCACGCGCGACAACCGCTTCACCGACTTATTAGAGTTCGGCAGCGGCGCCGCTGCCAGCCTCAATAGGTGGCAGCACCACGCCTGGCAGCGCCGTGTCGGCACTGGCGGCGCGCCCGATACGCATG
>JBCDHK010000156.1:0-8399 GCA_038750185.1 Pseudomonadota bacterium | reverse complement strand
GGTGAAACCAGGTCATCGCCGAGACCATGACCAGCTTGAGCTGCAACCACGGCGTGGCCAGAACCCAGTCGAGACCGTTGGCCCAGATCATCAACAGACCGAAGACCCAGGTCGAGATCATGGACGGGTTCATGATCAGCCGGAACAGCTTGAGCTCCATCACCTTGAACAACTCGGAGGTTTCCGAGCCGACCCCGGCCTGCTCGGCATGGTAGACGAAGAGGCGCGGCAGATAGAAGATCCCCGCCATCCAAGCGACCATCGAGACGATATGGCCAACCAGCAGCCACTGATAGTGATCGAACAGGAAATCCTGGATCGCCGTCACCGTTTGCTCATCCCCTGATCGCGCGCAGCAGTAGCTCGACGTTGGCTGGATCGGCTTCTGGGGTAATGCCATGGCCGAGGTTGAAGATATAGGGGTGGCCTTGCATGGACGCGACCATGGCGCGTGTGGTCTCGGTGAGGGCGTCGCCGCCCAGCACCATGAGCAGCGGATCGAGATTGCCTTGCAGCGTCTTACCCGGCATCGCACCACGCGCCCAGGCGAGATCGACGGTGGTATCGAGGGCGACGGCCTCCGTGGGCACAGCGGCGGCGAAGCTGGCATAGCCCGCGCCTGCGCCGCGCGGAAAGCCGATGATGGGCACGCCGGGGTGGCGCTCGTTGAGGGCTGCGACGATTTTGGCTGCGGGCTCGACGGCGAAACGCTGGAAGGGCTGGGGAGCGAGCGTGCCAGCCCAACTATCGAACAGTTTGGCCACCTCGGCCCCCGCCTCGATCTGGCGCGAGAGGTAGTGGATCGTGGCCTCAGTGATGCGGTCGATGAGTTGGGCAAAACCCTCTGGGTCGCGGTACATCCAGGTGCGCGCCGGGCCTTGATCGGGCGTGCCTTGGCCGGCGACCATGTAGCTCGCCACCGTCCAGGGCGCGCCGGCGAAGCCGATCAGCGTGGTCTCCTCAGGCAGTGAGTGCGCGAGCCGGGCCACGGTCTCGTAGACGGGTGAGAGCGTCTCGTCGATCTCATCAAGGGGTTTGAGCGCAGAAAGCCCGGCTCTGCTTTCTATGCGATCGAGGCGCGGCCCCTCGCCGGTGACGAACTCCAGCCGCTGCCCCAGCGCCTGCGGTATCAGCAAAATATCGGCGAACAAGATCGCAGCATCGAACCCAAAGCGCCGGATCGGCTGCAGCGTGACCTCCTCGGCAAGCTCGGGCGTGTAGCAGAGATCGAGGAAGCTGCCCGCTTTGGCCCGCGTCGCGCGGTATTCGGGCAGGTAACGCCCGGCCTGACGCATTAGCCAAGCGGGCGGCGGTGAAAGCGGCTCGCCGTTGAGCGCGCGTAGAAGTCGTTTCATGCGGTGTTTCCGGTGTCGGCCAACAAGGAAGGAAAGATATGTGGATGGGGTGGTTGATCGTGTGGATGCCGGGGATTACCGGAGCGTGCGAAACCATGCACAGAGTTATCCACCGGAGCAAGACACCCCAGGCGCGGCAGTGTGCCCGATGCCCAAGCCGGTTTTTCCGCATGGTGGCGCGGCAGATCGGCGCATAATAATTAGTCTCGTTAATTATCTGCCGGTGAGACAAGATTTATCCACAGACGTGGCATCAGTCGCGCATTTCCACTCCACAGCGGGATGAAAGTCGCCCCCAGGCACACCCCGGGGCCGAAAGCCCTCCGCCATGCCCGGATTTCCCGTTATCCACAGGCCCCGCGGCAGGGCGCGAGACCCCCTTGCCGCCCCCCGCAGCGCCAGTCCATGTTAGGCGCGCCCCGGAGGACGCGATGCCCGATAGCGCCAGCCACCACATCCACCTGATCTCCGATTCGACCGGCGAGACGCTGCACGCCATGGCGCGGGCGTGTCTGGCGCCCTTCGATGGCCCCCCGCCCGCGCTGCACGCCTGGATCTTCGTGCGCACCGCGCGCGATCTCGACCGGGCGCTGGCCGGGCTGGAGCGCCGTCCCGGTCTGGTCTGCTTTACGCTGGTCGAGCATGGCCTGCGCACCCGCCTCGAAGAGACCTGCGCGCGCCTCGGTGTGCCGGCGTTGGCCGTCCTCGATCCGCTGACGGCGCAGTTGAGCGGGTTTCTCGGGCGCCTGCCCCGGCGCGGGGTGGGCTTTCAGCACCAACTCGATCAGGCCTATTTCCAGCGCATCGCCGCCCTCGATTTCGCGTTGGCCAACGACGACGGCATGCTCGGCTCGCGCCTCTCGCGCGCCGATGTGATCCTGACTGGGGTCTCGCGCACCTCCAAGACACCGACGTGTATCTATCTGGCCCACCGCGGCATCAAGGCCGCCAACATGCCGCTGGTGCCGGGGCAGACGCCCGATCCGGCGTTCTTCACCGCCCTGGAGGCCGGCATCCCCGCCATCGGGCTGACGCTGAGCCCGACGCGGCTCGCCCAGATCCGCAGCCAGCGCCTGGAGGCGCTTGGCGATCGCCCCCAGGAATACGCCGACATCGAGCGCATCCGCACCGAAGTGGCCGATGCGCGCCTCTTCTTCGAGCGCCACGCCCTGCCGGTGATCGACGTGACGCGCCGCTCCATCGAGGAGACCGCGGCGGCGATCCAGGCCATCCTCAGCCCCGAGATCACCGCGCCATGAGCCGGGCGCTGATCCTGGCCAGTGCCAGCCTTGCGCGCCGGCGAATGCTGGAGAGTGCGGGCGTCGCGCTGGAGGTTCAGCCCGCCGATGTCGATGAGCCTGCGATCAAGGCCTCGCGCCTGGCTGAGGGCGCGCCCGTGCCCGAGATCGCCGAGACCCTGGCCGAGGCCAAAGCGTGTGCCGTCTCGGGCGCGCGCCCCGCGGCGCTGGTGCTCGGCGCCGATCAAGTGCTGGAGATCGACGGCGCCCTCTGGGACAAACCCGCCGATCTCGACGAGGCCCGCGCCCAGCTTATCCAGCTCAGAGGCCGCAGCCATGCCCTCATGAGCGCCGCCGTGATCGCCGAGGCCGGCCAGCCGGTCTGGCGCCACACCAGCGTGGCGAAACTGACCATGCGCCCCTTTACCGATGCCTTTCTCGACGGCTATCTGGAGCAAACCGGCGTGAGTGTGCTGTCCTCGGTCGGCGCCTATCATCTCGAAGGGCTCGGCGCCCAGCTCTTCGCCCGCATTGAAGGAGACTTCTTCACCGTGCTCGGACTGCCGCTGATCGAAGTGCTCGGCTATTTGCGCGCGCGCGGAGTGCTCCCCGAATGAGCGCGCTGGCGGGAGTGATGGGCTGGCCGGTGCACCATTCGCGCTCGCCCGCCTTGTTTGCCCATTGGTTTGCCCGCCACACCATCGCCGCGCAATATGTGGCGCTGCCCGTGGCTGAAGCCGATTTTGCCCAGGTCTACCGCGCCCTGGCCAAGGCGGGCTTTGCCGGGGTCAACGTCACCCTGCCCCACAAACACGCAGCCCTTGAGCGGGCCGATCATGTCAGCGAGACCGCCCGCGCCATCGGTGCGGCCAATATGATCCGCTTTGTCGAGGGCACCATTCACGCCGACAACACCGACGCCTACGGTTTTCTCGAAAACCTGCGCGCGGGTGCGCCCGGCTGGTCGGCTGCCTCCGGGCCTGCGGTGGTGCTCGGTGCTGGGGGGGCGGCACGCGCGCTTCTTTATGCGCTCCAGCAGGAGGGCGCGCCCGAGATCCGGCTGCTCAACCGCACCCGCGCCACGGCGGAGGCGCTGGCTGCCGAGTTCGGCCCCCCTATTGAGGTGCTCGACTGGGAAAAGCGCCACACCGCCCTCGACGGCGCGGCCACCGTGGTCAATGCCACAGCGCTCGGCATGGCCGGCCAGGCGGCGCTCGATCTGGCGCTCGATGCAGCGCCCGCGACAGCCGTGATCACCGATATCGTCTACACGCCGCTGGAGACGCCCCTTCTGGCTGCGGCGCGCGCGCGGGGTTTGCGCGCGGTCGATGGCCTCGGCATGTTGCTCCACCAAGCCCGCCCCGCCTTTCGCGCCTGGTTTGGCCCCGACCCGAGCGTCGATGCGGCGCTGCGCCGGGCCCTGACCCAACAGACCTGATCCAAGACCCTCAATTCAAGACCCCCGATCCAAGACCTGGGAGCCCGCCCATGCTGAAAGTCGCCCTCACCGGATCCATCGGCATGGGAAAATCCACTGCCGCCAAGATCTTCTCCGAGCAGGGCGTACCCGTCTGGGACGCCGACGAGAGCGTGCGCCGCCTCTACGGCCCCGGCGGCGCTGCCGTGGAGGTGGTCGGTGAACTGGTGCCCGAAGTGGTCAGCCGCCTCGGCGTCAACCGCACCAAGTTGCGCAAGGCGATGGTGGCCGACCGCACGCTCTTGGAAAAACTCGGCCAGCGCGTCCACCCCTTGGTCGCCCAGGACCGCGCCGCCTTTCTGGAGCGTTCCGAGGAGGCCGGTGCGGCGCTGGCGATCTGCGACATTCCGCTGTTGTTCGAGACCGGGGCCGATAAGGACTTCGACCACGTCGTCGTGGTCACCGCACCGCTTAGCGTACAGCGCGAGCGTGTGCTGGCGCGCCCCGGCATGAACGAGGCGATCTTCAAGCAGATGCAGGAAAAGCAACTCCCCGATGCGGAAAAGCGCACGCGCGCCGATTTCGTCATCGACACCGGTAAGGGTTTGGAAGAGGGCCGGCGCCAGACCCTGGCCGTGCTCGACAACCTGCGCTCGCTGGCCGAGATGGAAAACCCGTTTAGTTGATTTTTGTGCCACCCACCGCCCCGCGCCCGCGCCGAACCCCCGATGTACCCTTGGAACAGGGGGTGGGCGGGAGCGTGGGCGGTGGGTGGTAAACCCTAAGGAGAAAAAATGCGCGAGATCGTCCTCGATACGGAGACCACCGGGCTCGATGCGCGCGAGCATCGCATCGTCGAGATCGGCGCAGTCGAACTGATCAATGCGCTGCCGACCAACAAGACCTACCACCAGTACATCAATCCCGAGCGCCCCATGCCCGCCGACGCTTTCGCCATCCATGGCCTCGGCGATGGGTTTCTGGCCGACAAACCGGTGTTTGCCCGCATTGTCGACGATTTTCTCGATTTTCTCGGCGACGCACGGCTGGTGATCCACAACGCCGCCTTCGATATGGGCATGATCAACGCCGAACTGGCCCGTCTCGGCCGCCCGACCCTGCCCGATACGCGCGCGCTCGATACGGTCACGATGGCGCGCAAGAAATTTCCCGGCGCCCAAGCCTCGCTCGATGCGCTCTGCCGGCGCTTTGGGGTCGACAATTCGGCGCGCGAAAAACACGGCGCGCTGCTCGATTGTGAGCTGTTGGCCGAGGTGTATCTGGAGCTACAAGGCGGGCGCCAGCAGGGCTTTACCCTCACCACCGTGCGCAAGGGCGATGCTACGGCGCAAAACAGCGCTGGAGGGGCCGCACGCCCGCGTCCTGAGCCACTGGCGCCGCGCCTCAGCGACGCCGAGCGCGTCGCCCATGCTGCCTTTATCGAGGATTTGGGCGAGCACGCGCTCTGGCGGCGCTTTGAGCCGGGATAAGGGGCAGGCGCTGGCCCACCCCTGCCGAGTTTACACCGCGATCACGCCTGACCGGCAGGCTGCTCGGCCTGCTCCGCCGCCTGCTTGGCGCGCGCGGCCTCGACGCGCTGGCGGTAGAGCGAGGCGAAATCGACGTTGTCGAGCATGAGCGGCGGATAGCCACCGTCGCGCGTGACATCGGCCAGGACGCGGCGCGCAAAGGGCAGCAGCAGGCGCGGGCACTCGATGAACAAAAACGGGTGGACGTGCTGTTGCTGCACGTTGTCGAACTGGAAAATGCCGGCGTAATCCAACTCGACCAGAAAGCGCGTCTTGTCGCCGTTTACCGCCTTGGCGTTGATTTTCATGTTGGTCTGGTAGCGATTGTCGCCGACCGAGCCCGCATCCATCGACACATTGACGGTGATCTCGGGGTTGCCCTGGGCCGAGTTGCCCTCGATCACGCCCACATTCTCAAACGACAGATCGCGGGTGAAGTGGGCCAACAGCTTGGCCGCGGGCAGGTTGTTGGGATCGATGCCAAGTGCCTTGGCGGCATCGGCTTCGGTGTTGGTGGTGTCGGTCATCGGGGCTCCCCTTTCGATGTCGTGTGAAAACGTTTTCGGTCTCGGTGGGCGTTAGCAGATCGCCCGGAGCCGGGCAACGCCGCCTCTTAGCGCGGGGGGCGCTCGGCTGGGTCGGGGTCGTCGGGGTCGTCGACTTCGCGAAAGGCGCCCTCGACGGTCTGGCCGCGCTGGGTGGCACCGCCCCAGGCGCTGGTCGGCCCTCTGGCCCCGGCACTGCCGCGTGCCTCGGTGCTGCCAGGTGCGCGGCGCGCGTGCATGGCGCGCATGGAGACCACCGCCACCCGGCGCGCCAACACGCGAATGGCCAGCGTGCGAAAGCCCGGCACCAGCAGCACCAACCCCAGCGCATCGGTGAAAAAGCCGGGCGTGAGCAACACCACCCCCGCCACCAGGATCAAGGCGCCGTGGGCCAGCGGCCCGGACGGATCCTCGCGCCGATCGATCCGGCTTTGCAAGTCGCGCAACGTGCGAAAGCCTTGGGTGCGCAGCAGCAGCGTGCCCGCAAAAGCAGTGGCGATGACGATGGCCAGCGTCGGCCACAGCCCGAGCCAGCCCCCGACCTCGATAAACAGCGCGATCTCGATGATCGGCACCAGCACCAGCAGCAAAAACAGCAGCATCGCAAACCCATCCCAGAGCCAGTGCGCTGTGGCCCGGGGCGACTCCCAGGGCCAGCTTGCGCACGCAATCGCGGTCGCCAATAGACTCGCACCGCCTTCGGTCCTAGATAAGGAAGGCCCCGTCCCGACGCCACCGGCAAACCGCAAGACCGCCTGAGCTTGGGTCCGGGGCGCGCCAGACCACCAATGCGGGCGGCGGCGCCCGATAGGACACTCCGGTAGAACAACACAACGAGCGGTGCCATGAGCTCTCAAATGATCGAATTCATCATCCTGTTCGCGATCGCAGCCTTCGTGCTCTACCGGTTGCGCTCGGTGATCGGCACCCGCACCGGCTATGAACCGCCTCCGGGGCAAGCGCGCACAGGCCGCCCGGAGGCCGTGCGCGACGATAATCCGCCCACACCGGCCGAGGACGACGAGCTGGAGGCCGCGGCCGTGCGCGCGCTCGATCCGGAGGCGCGGGCGGCGCTCGATGAGATCCTCAAGATCGAGCCCGACTTCGATCTGGAGGAGTTTCTCCATGGCGCGCGCTCGGCCTATGAGATGGTGCTCATGGCTTATGAGGAGGGCGATCGGCAGTTGTTGCAGGATCTGCTGACACCGGATGTCTATCAGGCCTTCGAGGGCGTGATCGCCCAGCGCGAGGAGCAGGGGCTCAAGGTCGAGGCGCGTTTCATCGGCGTGCGCGATATCCGTGTCGAGAGCCTGCGCTTTGACGCTGAGACCGCCGAGGCCGATCTGACGCTGCGCATGATCGGCGAGATGATCACCGCGGTGCGCGACGAGGCCAACCGCGTCGTCGAGGGCGATCCCAACGCCATTCGCCGCCAGACCGACGTCTGGACCTTCTCGCGCGTGATGGGCTCGCAAAACCCCAACTGGTTGCTCAGCGCCACCGGCGGCTGAGGCTGAGCACGCGCGGCTGGCCTGGAGCGAGGCCGCGCTATCTCTGCAATCATGACCCGCCGCCGCGCCCGCCTCAGCGAAGAAGACCGCGCCATCTGGGAGCGCGTCGCCAGGAGCACCACGCCTCTGGCCACGCGCCCTTTGCCGGTGGCTGTGGAGGCGGCGCCTGCTCACCGCGCGTCGGTGCGTCTGCCTGCGCCCGAGAGGGCGCCGCCGATGCCCGCCAAACTGCCCGCCAAACTGCCGGTGCTGGCGCCTCAGCCCAAAGTGCTGAAACCCCAAGGCCGCGCCCTGCCGCCCTCGGCCTGGAGCCTGACCCGCAGCGCGCCCGCCCCTGTCGGTCGGCCCGAGCCCGGCATCGACCGCCGCACCGCCGAGCGGCTGCGCCGGGGCGAACGTGAGCCCGATGCCCGTCTCGATCTCCATGGCATGAGCGCCGAGCGCGCCCACGCCCGCCTCGATCGTTTCATCGCTGAGGCCCACCAACGCGGCGCGCGCTGTGTGCTGGTGATCACCGGCAAGGGCGGACGGCGGCGCTCAGACGAGGATGCGCCCTACATGACCCCCGAGCGCGGTATCTTGCGCGATGCAGCCCCGCGCTGGCTGCGCCACGGGCCGCTAAACGCGCAGATCGTCGGCATCTACGAGGCGCACGCGCGCCACGGCGGGGGCGGTGCGTTCTACGTCTACCTCAAGAAACGCCGCTGAGGTCTCTGCGGTGGCTTGAAGGCAAAGCGACTGCCCGGATCCCGTGGCGGCCCCTGCCCTCACTCCACCGTGACGGACTTGGCCAGATTGCGCGGC
>JBCDHK010000155.1:0-8492 GCA_038750185.1 Pseudomonadota bacterium | reverse complement strand
CGAACAGCACATCGAAGGTGCCCTTGTCGGCGGCGTAAGGGTCGAGCCCGTCGGGGGTCTGCCCCATGTCGATGGTCTTGTCCGCGCCCACCGTCTTGGCCATGGCCAACGCGCCTGCGACCAGATCGGTGGCGACGATCTCCGCCGCTCCTGCCCGGCGTGCGGCCAGGATGCAAAGCACGCCGATCGGCCCGCACCCGGTGACGAGGACACGCTTGCCAAGCAACGCGCCCGCGCGGCGGCAGGCATGCAGGCAGACCGCCAGCGGCTCGGCCATGGCCGCCTGTCCCGCCGGCAGACCCTCGGCCTTTACGCACTGGCTGGCCTCAGCCACGATACTCTGGCGAAACGCGCCCTGGATGTGCGGAAACGGCATCGCCGAGCCGTAGAACTGCATGTTGAGGCACTGGTTGTGCAGCCCCTCGCGCGAGTAGCGGCACTTGCCACAAGGCCGCGAGGGCGAGATGGCCACCAGATCACCCTCGGCCAAGCCCTCCACCCCAGGCCCGAGCGCCGCCACATGCCCAGCAACCTCGTGGCCCAGGATCATCGGCTCCTTAAGGCGCACCGTGCCAAAGCCGCCGTGGTTGTAGTAGTGCAGGTCCGAGCCGCAGATGCCCCCCGCCGCCAAGCGCACCAGCACTTGGCCGGGGCCGGGGTGGCCGGGGTCGTGCTCTTCAAGGCGCAGATCTTTAGCGGCATGCAGGACGAGCGCTTTTGTGGCGGCGGTCATGGTCTCTCCCTTGATCGTTCTTGGCCAGAGTCGCCCCAAACGGAATTCAGGGGGACGGAATTTGGGCGCGAGTGTGCGGGCGGCTTGCAAATGTTACCGATAACAAATACCCATGGCCAAACCCGCGATGCAAGAGACAAGATATGGCCCACGCGCTTTTCGACCTCACCGGCAAGACCGCCCTCATCACCGGATCGAGCCAGGGCATCGGCTATACGCTGGCCGAGGGGCTGGCCGAGGCGGGCGCCAAGATCGTACTCAACGGACGCGATGCGGCTAAGCTGGAGGGTGCTGCCAAGGCGCTGGGTGGCACGGCGCTGGCTTTCGATGTCACCGATCATGCGGGCGTGCGTTCGGCGGTCGATGGCTATGAGAGCGCCCACGGCCCGATCGACATCCTGATCAACAACGCCGGCATGCAACACCGCACACCGCTGGAGGACTTCGACCCAGCCGATTTCGAGCGATTGTTGCGCACCAACGTGACCTCGGTGTTCAATGTCGGCCAAGCCTGCGCGCGCCACATGATCGGACGCGGCGCCGGCAAGATCATCAACATCGCCTCGGTACAGACCGCCCTGGCGCGCCCCGGCATCGCGCCTTACACCGCCTCCAAAGGCGCGGTGGCCAACCTGACCAAAGGCATGGCCACCGACTGGGCGCCCAAGGGCCTCAACGTCAACGCCATCGCGCCGGGGTATTTCGATACCCCCCTCAACGCCGCGCTGGTCGCCGATGAGACCTTTACCGCCTGGATCGCCAAACGCACGCCCCAGGGGCGTTGGGGGCAGTTGCCCGAACTGGTCGGCGCGGCAGTGTTTTTGTCCTCGGCTGCGGCGTCGTTTGTCAACGGGCAGACGCTGTTTGTCGATGGCGGCATGACCGCCTGCTTGTGAGCGCGATCAACGGGAGGACGGCATGAACAAAGTTGCTCTGATCGGCTGCGGCGCCATGGGAGGCGCCATCGGCACGCGCTTGGCCCAGGTTGGCGAAGACCTCACCGTCTTCGATCTCAACGTCGATGCGGTGGCGCGGCTGGTGGCGCTTGGAGCCAAGGCCGGGGGCTCTGCCGCGGCGGCGGCCGAGGGCAAGGATTTCGTCATCACCTCGCTCAATTCAGCCGAGATCGTGCGCGCTGCCGTCTTCGGCGACGGCGGGGTGGCCGAGGGCGCGCCCAAGAGCACGCTGCTCATCGACATGTCCTCCATCGATCCCCCCGCCACCAAGGCGCTGGCCGAAGACGCCGCCGCGCGGGGCCTCGCCTGGGTCGATGCGCCGCTCTCGGGAGGCGCGCCCAAAGCGCTGATCGGCGAGCTGACCGTGATGGCCGGGGGCACGCCCGAGCACTTCGAGGCCTCCAAAGCGGTGATGGACAAGCTCTGCAAAAACTACACCCACATGGGGCCTTCGGGGGCGGGGCAGACCACCAAGCTGATCAACCAATTGCTCTGCGGCATCGGCTTTCTCGCCGTGGCCGAGGCGACGCGGCTGGCCCAGGACGCGGGCGTCGAGGCGGCGAAGATCCCGCTGGCGCTGGCGGGCGGGCGTGCCGACAGCGCGATCTTGCAGGAGTACATGCCGCGCATGGCGGCCAAGGACTACACGCCCACCGGGCGCATTGCCAATATGGTCAAGGATCTAAACGGCGTGCAGGATCTGGCCCGCCTCACCGACACCGCCATGCCGCTGACGGCCACTTGCGCCGAAGTCCACCGTTTGCTGAGCGCCATCGGGCTCGGCAATGCCGATCAGGCGGCGCTCATGGAGTTTTTCGAGACGCGCGATACCAGTGGCATTCCCACTTAACCGCTCACCCAAGGTCCATGAAAGCCGCTGCCGTCGCGATCGGTGCGCTCGAAACCGTGCTGTCCGAAGTAATCGCGCAGGCCCTGGAGTATATTGGCCGTGCCGCGCGGCTGGGTGAGCTGATCGCGGTAGGCCAGCGCATTGGCGAGCGCAGGCGCTGGCAGGCCGCTGAGCGCGCTCGCCGCGACTGTGGCACGCAGCGCCGGGAGCAGCGGGTCGAGGCGGGCGCGAAACGCGGGCGCGCTCAGGAGCGAGGCACCGGGATGGGCCTCGAAGGCGGCGGCGATGTCATCGAGCATGGCCGAGCGGATGATGCACCCCGCCCGCCAGACCCGCGCCACCTGGGCCAGATCGAGCGACCAGCCGTACTCCACCGAGGCACGGGCCAGCACGTCAAAGCCCTGCGCATAGGCCACGATCTTGCCGGCGTGGAGGGCGTCGTGGAGTTGCTCTGGCGTCAGGTCGATCTTGGCCGCACTCGGGCTGGCCAGGCTCGCGCGCAGTTCGGACGCCGCCGAGAGATTGCGCGCGCCTACCGCCGCCTCGATGGTGCTGGCGACCGAGCCGAGGCGCAGCGCCTCGATGGCCGACCAGCGCCCGGTGCCCTTCTGACCGGCGCTGTCGGCGATGATCTGCAACACCGGCTTACCGCTCTCGGGATCGATGGCGGCGGCGACCTCGGCGGTGATCTCGACCAGATAGGAGGCCAGCGGCCCCTCGGACCACGCCCGAAACAGATCGGCCACGCGGGCCTCGTCGGCGCCGAGGCCGTCGCGCAAGAGGCCATAGACCTCGGCGATCATCTGCATATCGGCATACTCGATGCCGTTGTGCACGGTCTTGACGAAATGCCCGGCGCCGTCGGGGCCGAGCCAGGCGGCACAGGGCGCCTCGCCGTGGCGGGCGGCAATGGCGGTGAACATCGGCTCGACCCGCGCCCAGATCGCGCGCGAGCCGCCTGCCATCATCGCCGGGCCGTGGCGCGCGCCCTCGGCCCCGCCCGAGACGCCGACGCCGAGGAAGGTGAGCGAACGGGCTTCAAGCTCGTGGGCGCGGCGGCGGGTGTCGTTGAAATCGGCGTTGCCGGCATCGATGACCAGATCGCCCGGCTCGGCCAGATCGGCAAGGCCAGCAATGGCGGCATCGGTGGGCGCACCGGCAGGCACCAGCAGAAGGGTCGGGCGGGGCGGACGCACGGCGGCCAAGAGCGCGCCCTCGTTCTCGCACGCCGTAAAGCGCGCACCGAAGGCCCCCGAGGCCAAGGCCGCCCGCCGCTCCGGGTCGCGGTCGAACACGGCGACGCGAAATCCCTTCTCCGCCAGATTGAGCGCCAGATTGGCGCCCATCACACCGAGGCCGACGAGGCCGATATCCGCCAGCTCGCTGTCCGTTGGCCCGCTGTCTGTCAGCCCGCCTTCCGTTAGATCATCCATTGTACACCTTTGCGGGTCTTCCATTCCGGGCTGCCATGCTAGAGCGATTTCAAAGGAGGTGGAACACCGACTGACTCGGAAATCGCGGCAGAACAGTCGAGCGATTTCAAAGGAGGTGGAAACACCGACCGGCTCGGAAATCGCGGCAAGATAATAATCTACAGCATTTTGCGCCAACCAACGTTTGTGCAAAATGCTGTAGAGCTTTGCCAGAGGGGCGCAACGCAGGAGTGGGCATGGCAGACACAGTACCAGCGCGGGTGATCGTCATGGGGGTGACAGGATGCGGCAAGACTACCATCGGCGCGCTGCTGGCTGGGCGGCTCGGCGCGGTGTTTCTCGACGGCGACGACTACCACCCCGAGGCCAATGTCGCCAAGATGGCCAGCGGCACGCCCTTGACCGATGATGACCGCTGGCCCTGGCTCGATCGGCTCGGTATCGCTATGGAGGAGGCGGTGGGGCGTAAGGGCTCGGCGGTGGTGGCGTGTTCGGCGCTGCGCCGGGTTTATCGTGATCGGCTAACGGCGGCTTGTGCGGCGGCGCCTTTGTTCGTTCACCTGGAGGGTGGGCGCGATCTGATCCATGGCCGCATGGCCGCGCGCCACGAACACTTCATGCCGACGGCGCTGTTGGAGAGCCAGTTGGACACCTTGGAGCCCATCGAGGCCGATGAGCATGCCATCGTCACCGCCATCGATGCCGAGGCCGAGCACATCGTGGCGCGGATCCTGGCGCAGTTGCCGGGCTGAGCGTCATTCGGCGCGTCACTCGGCGGGGGTGTGGCTTGGACTGTCGCGGCGGCAGACGCCGACCCCGATGGGGGGGCGGCGGTTGCCGGGCAAGTCCGGGTCTGGCCCCCAGATGGCTTGGTAGGTGTCGAGCGCCTGACCGCGGCGTTGCAACACCACGAAGGCCAGGATTATGCAAGCCCACCAGCCAGCCAGCCCCAACCACATCCAGACCGGCGCATTGGCCAGCCACATGCCACTGACGATCCCCCAGAGCGCCAGCGCCACCAGGGCGTAGCCTGCGAACTTGTGGAAATACTCGAAGGCCAGGCGGCGCAGTGTCATGTCGAAGTGATCGCCGCGCAGGCTGTCGTCGGTCGGGCCGCCCTTGCTGCCGCGGAGCCAACCAGCCAGGAACTGTAGGCTGGCGAACCCCACCACCACCCAGCCGATGTAGGCGTGGGCGGTGTCGCCGGCATCGGTCATCAGGATGAGGGTGAGCCCCACCAGCATGGCGATGCCGCCGCTGTATTGCAGGGCGAGGTGGGCGCGCCACCAGACTTGGTTATCCAGCTCGCGCGGCCAGTCCTGGCGGGGCAGCACCTTCCAGAACCGTGCAACGAGAATGCCGAGCGGAAACAGCGCCCCCCAGGCCAGCACCATCATCCGCCCATGCCACGCGACATAGCCGCCGACCCGGTGCGCCCGGTCGGGATCGATGGGGGAGAGCAGCCACTCGATCATCCCTTGACCGCACCGGCGGTCATGCCGGTGATGATCTGCTTAGAGGCGATGAAGGTGAAGATGATCGGCGGGATGGCAAGAAGCGTCCCCGTCGCCATGATCACGCCCCAGTCGATGTCGTGCTCGGTCAGGCTGTTGACGATGGTCACGGGCACGGTGCGCGTGCCGCGGTCGGAGAGCGCGTTGGCGAGCAGAAACTCGTTCCAGGCGATGCGGAAAGTGAAGATGCTGGCGGCGGCCAGTCCCGGCGCGATCACTGGCAAGACGATGAGGAAGAACACCTGGAAGGGGCCGGCGCCGTCGATCTTGGCGGCCTCTTCGAGCTGGATCGGCACCTGCACGATGAAGGCCTGCAAGATCCAGATCACGAACGGCAGGTTCATCGCCACATAGACCAAGACGATGCCGATGTAGGTGCCGTCGAGGCCGTATTGGAAGGTCCAGATGCCAAAGACCGGCACCAGCAGCACGGCAGGCGGCACCATGCGCATCATCAGCGTGGTCAGATTGGCGGCCCCGCGCCCCATGAAGCGAAAGCGCACGATGGCATAGGCCGCCATGGTCCCGATCACCAGGGTGAGCACGGTCGAGGTCAGCGCCACGATCAGCGAATTGCCGAGCGCGCGCCCGAAGGTTTTGTCGCAGAAATCGACGTGGGCGGGCTCGTACCAGAGCACGTTGCAGAGCACGGTCTCGTAGTTGCGCAGCGTCGGCGCGAAGAGGAGGCCCGCCGTATCCGACATGATGTCGACGTTGAGCTTGAGCGAGGTCGCCAGCATCAGCACGACGGGGCCTGCCGAGAGGATCACCAGACAAGCAATCAGCGCGTAGAAGGCGGGATGGGGGCGGGCCGTGTTCATGTCGCCTCCTCGGCAGCAGCGCGCAGGCGGGCGGCGCGGGCCTCGGCGGCCTTGTTGTAGAGAAACATCGCCACCGTCAGCAGAAGGAGCAGGATGAGCAGGTAGTTCGACATCGCCGCCGCCGTGCCCAACTCGCGAAACTCGGAGGCGGTGCGCGAGATGCGCAAGGCCAGGATCTCGGTTGAGAGGCCAGGGCCGCCGTTGGTCATGACCAGGATGACTTCGAGCACCTTGAAGGCGTCGATGAGGCGCAGGAGAGCGGTGACGATCAGCACCGGCATCATCAGCGGCAGCTTGATGTAGAGGATCTGCTGCCAGGGCGTGGCACCGTCGATGCGGGCGGCCTCAAGGGCGCTGCGCGGCAGCGATTGCAGTGCGGCCAGCGACAGGATAAAGATAAACGGCGTCCACTGCCAGATATCGGCGATGACGATGGACCAAAACGCCGCCGTGCCGTTGGACGTCCAGGGCACGGCACCGATCCCGACATCCTCCAGCGTGCGATTAATCAGGCCGACGGAAGGATGGTACATGTAGCGCCAGACCATGCCGACCACGATGGGCGCGATCATCATCGGCAGGATGAAGATGGTGCGCAGCACCGACATGCCCTTGAGGTTGCGATCGAGCAGGAGCGCCAACCCGACGCCGAGCACCATCTCGACCGTGACCACGATGGCCGCGAACTTGATCGTGACCCAAAAGCTCTCCTGAAACGCGGCATCGGCCAGGAGGGAGGTGTAGTTGGCCGTTCCCTTCCAATCAGCCTCGCCGATGCGCTGGCTCGGGTTCCAGTCGAGAAAACTGGCGTAGATCATGTAGCAGATCGGGTAGAGCAGCCCGACCGCCAGCACCGCCAGCGCAGGCGCCAGGAAGAGGTAGGGCGTCAGACGGTTGAGACGGAGTGCCGACATGTGCTCTTGACCTTTGCGTGGGGGGCACGGTCTGCGCGCCCCCGCTCCTGCCTCACTGCCAGGTGTAGTAGCCGGCCTCGCTCAGCGTGGTCTTGGCACGCTCGGCGACACCGTCGAGAGCTTCCTGGGGATCGAGGTCCTCGGTTAACACCTTGGAGAGCGCGGTGCCGAGATCGGCGTTGATCTTACCCCAGACCGGGATGATCGGGCGCCAGTCGGGATCGGCGTGCTTGAGCGCCTCGCCGAATACCGCCATGTGGGGGAACTTGGCGTTGACCTCCGCATCAGCGTGGGTCGAGAAGCGCGAGGGGTTGCCGCCGGCCAGCGCCACCAGCTTGTCGCCTTTCTTGGAGGTCAGCCACTGCATCAGCAGGAAGGCGGCCTCTTTGTTCTCGGCGTTCTTCGGGATGCCGATGCCGAAACCGCCGGTCTGGCTGCCGCGGCGCACGCCCATCGGGTGGAGCGCCCAGCCGACCTTATCCACCACCTTGGACTTGGACGGATCGTTGATCTGACCGGCAACGACGGTGGTGTCGAGATACATCGCCGTCTTGCCCTGGAGGAAGCTGGCCAGCGCCTCGCCGAAGGCAAAGCCAGAAGCCCCTTCGGGGCCGCAGCCGACGATGGTTTTCAGCGCATTGGCGGCTTTGACGCCGGCTTCGTTGTTGACGATGGGGTTCCAGTTGTCGTCGAGCACGCGCCCGCCGAGCGGCGCGAGGTGCAACAGGAACGCATGGCTCGCCTGGTGGCCCGAAGCCGCACGTGAGGACATGCCGCCCATGCCGGGCTCAAGCTCGGGGATGCGGCAGGCCAGATCGAGCATCTCGTCGTAGGTCTTGGGAACCTCCAGGCCGTGCTTTTCAAAAATGTCCTTGCGGTAGCCGAGCACCGAGGTCTCCGAGCCGAAGGGGATACCAAAGAGCGAGCCCGTCGGCCCCGGCAGATAGCCCTTCTTGCCGCCCGCGACGCCGATATTCTCGACATAGCCGTCGATCAGATCCTCAGCGTCGTAGGACGGGTCGGCCAGCTTAGGATTCATGAAGTAGCGCGCCAGGTTCTCCAGCTGATCGGCAAAGACATAATCGGCCTTGGAGAACACCACGTAGGCGATGAGGTCATAGTCGCCCTCGCGCTTGGTGAGTTCCAGGGTCTGGCGCTCGCGCATCTTGAGGTATTGCAGCTGATCGACCTCGACCTCGATGCCGGTCTCCTTGGTAAACTCGGGCAGTACCTTGCGCACCGCATCGTAGTGCGGGTGGGCCGGGAAGTTG